>WHST01000045.1 GCA_009379955.1 Streptosporangiales bacterium
TACGCCGTCCTCCGCGAACTCCAGGCCCTACTCGGCGTCTGGACCGGCGCTTGCCGTCTCTGCCTGCAACCCGTCCTGCCACGCCCACCCACCCCCGCAGACTCGACATAACAAAGTACTACTAGGGCGCGTTGGTAAACGCCCTAGCGTTCGCGGTCGGGGAGCTCGAGCGCGTCGCAGACCGCCCGCCAGATCACCTTGGTCTCGTAGCCGGCGTCGAACGCCTGGTGGACGGTGCGGCCACCGAGTGCGGCGATGACGTAGTCGCGGGAGAACGAGTCGACGTACGCGCTGCCCAGCTGCTGTTCCATCCGAGCCCAGAACTCGGTCCGCCACAGTGCCATGCCGACCATTGTCCGCGATCGCCGCCGGACCCGGAAACGGACGTCATTTCGTCCGCGGACACCCACGGTGTCCATGGTTCCCCGTCAGTGTCCGTCCCTGGCAGGATGTCCCGGTCAACCGATTGACTACCGGGAGCCACGCGATGCAGCCGACCAAGCCGCTCGACGACTCACCGATCACCGCGTTCCACGTACGCGCCTGCCTCTATACGGTCGGCGGTTTCGTGTGCGACGGCTACATCCTCGGCACGATCGGACTCGCGCTGCCGCAGATCACCGAGCAGATGAGCCTGAACACGGTGTGGCAGGGCCTGCTCGGCGCGTCCGCGCTCATCGGCATCTTCGTCGGGGCGTTCGTCTTCGGACCGATCACCGACAAGGTCGGCCGGCAGAAGATGCTCGTCTTCGACCTCGTCCTGTTCATCATCGCGTCGATCCTGCAGCTGTTCGTGGACGGCCCGGTCGCCCTGTTCGTGCTGCGCTTCCTGCTCGGCGTCGCGATCGGCGCCGACTACGCGATCGGTCCCGCGCTGCTCTCGGAGTTCGTGCCCAAGCGCAGGCGTGGCCGCCTGCTGGCTAGTCTCAACGCCACCTGGACGGTCGGCTTCGTCGCGGCGTACGGCGTCGGCATCCTCGTACGGGGCCCGCTCGGCGACGACGCGTGGCGCTGGTTGCTCGCCAGCAGCGCGATCCCCGCGATCATCACCCTGCTGCTGCGACTCGGCACACCCGAGTCGCCGCGGTGGCTGGTCAGCAAGGGTCGCGTCGAGGAGGCACGCAAGGTCGTCGACGACTACTTCGGCCCCGAGTACGAACTGGAGCCGCCGCAGGAGGAGGGCACGCGCACCCGCTACCGCGAGCTGTTCTCCCGTCGCTACCTCGGCCGTACGGTCTTCGCGGGCATGTTCTGGTTCTGCCAGGTCTTCCCGTACTTCGGCATCGGCACGTTCCTGCCGAGCATCATCGAGGCGTTCGGCATCGGCAGCGGCGTGCTGGGCGAGGTGCTCTTCAACCTGTTCCTGCTCGCCGGCGCGGCCGCGGGTTGGTTGGTGATGGACGCGATCAGCAGGCGGTCGTTCGTCATCTGGTCGTTCGTGATCGTCGGCGTGGCGCTGCTCGTCCTCGGACTCAACCCCGACGCGTCGCTGTGGATCCTGATCCCGACCTTCCTGGTCGTCGCCTTCGTCATCTCCGCGGCCGCCGACCTGGAGAGCGTCTACCCGTCGGAGATCTTCCCCACCGAGGTGCGCGCGTCGGGCGTCGGCATCGCGGCCGGGGTGAGCCGGGCGGGTGCGGCGATCAGCACGTTCGTGCTCCCCTCGGTGCTCGACGGATTCGGCGTCGGGCCGACGATGCTCATCCTCGCCGGCGTCGTCGGCGTCGGCATCGTCATCTCCATCCCGCTCGCCCCGGAGACGCGCGCGCTCACGCTCCACGAGGCGGCGCAGCGGGAGCGGCGCTGATGGCTCCCCCCTACGACGTCATCGTGGTCGGCGTCGGCGGCATGGGCAGCGCGGCGGCGTACCACCTCGCGTCGCGAGGGCAGCTGGTGCTCGGCCTCGAACGCTTCACCGCGGGCCACGACAAGGGATCGAGCCACGGCAGGTCCCGGGTGACCAGGCAGGCGTACCACGAGCACCCCTCGTACGTCCCGCTCGTGCTGCGGGCGTACGAGCTGTGGCGGCAGGCCGAACGCGACTCAGGACGGTCGCTCCTCACGGTGACCGGCGGCGTCATGATCAGCGACCCGGGCGCCGGGCTGGCGACCGGCGGGCAGCGCAGCGCCGAGCAGTGGGGACTGCCGTACGAGATCCTCACCGCGCCCGAGATCCGCCGCCGCTTCCCCACCCTGTCGCCCGCCGACACCGAGGTCGGGCTGTACGAGCCGAACACCGGCTTCGTCCGGCCGGAGGAGTCGGTGCTCGCGCACAGCGACCTCGCCGCGCGGGCCGGAGCGGACCTGCGGTACGGCGAGCAGGTCCTCGACTGGACCTCCGATGCCGGCGGCGTGAGCGTCACGACGACGAGCGGACGGCACACCGCGGGACGGCTGCTGTTCTGCGCGGGCGCCTGGTCACCCGGGCTGCTCCGCGAGCTCGAGGTGCCGATGGTCGTCGAGCGCCAGGTGATGCACTGGTTCGAGCCGACCGGCGGCACGGCGCCGTACGAGTCGCACCCGATCTTCCTCTGGGGCGACACCGACGACGAGCTGATCTACGGCTTCCCGGCGCACGACGGCGACACCAGCGTGAAGGTGGCGTTCTACCGTCGGCCGCACACCACCGACCCCGACCACGTCGACCGCACCGTCCACGCCGCGGAGATCGAGGAGATCCGCGACTTCCTCGCCCCGCGCGTCCCGTCGCTCGCCGGGCGGCACGCGACGTCGAAGGCGTGCCTCTACACCATGACGCCCGACCACGCGTTCGTCATCGGCCACCACCCTGGCCGCGACAACGTCGTCGTCGCCTGCGGGTTCTCCGGGCACGGCTTCAAGTTCGCCCCGCTGGTCGGCGAGGTGCTCGCCGACCTCGTCGTCGACGGGCACACCCGGCACGACATCGCCCTCTTCGACCCGACCAGGTTCGCGACCGGCTGACGCTCCCTGCGACTAGCGTCGGTCGCATGACACTCATCGAATGGGCCGGGCTCTGCGCCGACGAGCTCGGGCTCGACCTCGCGACGGAGAAGACCGACGTCGACCGGGTCCTCGACCTCGCCAGGGACGCCGCGCACCAGGTCGCGCGACCGGCCGCGCCGCTCACCACGTACCTGCTGGGCATCGCGGTGGGCCGCGGCGCCGATCCCGCCGACGCGGCCGCGCGGCTGACCGCCCTAGCGAACAGTCGCCCGACTGATCAGAACTCCGGCGGGTCGTAGCCCGCCGAGGTTCTGACCAGGTCGCAGCCGGACGCGGACACGAGCCGGCCGTCGCGGTCGACCTCGACGGTCAGGCGGTCGGCGCCGACGACCAGGCCGTCGACGCGCAGCGCGCCCACCGGCGTCGGCGACGCGGGCCGCAGGTCGACGACGCCGCCGGGGATGTCGGGCCGCAGCCCGAGCAGCACCAGCAGCACGCTGACCGCGGACGCCGCCGCCCACGCCTGTGGGCGGCACGACGCGGGGTACGGCGTCGCGGGGTTCGCGCCCTCGCGTGCGTCGCCGGCGAAGAGCTCGGGCAGCCGGTGGTCGAACCCCGGGGCCGCGCGCACCAGACCCGCGGCGAGCGCGGCGGCGCGGGCACTGTGCCCCTCGCGCATCAGGCCGGTCGCGACGACCGCGGTGTCGTGCGGCCACACGGTGCCGCAGTGGTACGAGAGCGGCGAGTAGCCGCCGCTGTCGGCCGACATCGTGCGCAGGCCGAAGCCGCTGTCCATGTCCGGCGACGTGACCCGTTCGGCGACGAGCGCCGCCTCGCGCGCGTCGAGCAGGCCGGTGCCGAGCAGGTGCCCGATGTTGCTCGTGACGGCGTCGGCCGGACGCTTGTCGCCGTCGAGCGCGAGCGCGGGGTACGCGCCTCGCTCGTCCTCGACCCAGAACCTCTCCCGGAACGCCGTCGCCAGCGCGTCCGCGTAGACCCGCAGCCGCTCCGCCCCCGGTCGGCCGAACGCGTCGAGCAGCGCCGCCGCGGCCCGCGCCGCCTCGTGCGCGTAGCCCTGCACCTCGCACAGGGCGATCGGTCCCTCGGCGATCCCGCCGTCGCGGAAGCGCACCGCGTCGGGTGAGTCCTTCCAGCCCTGGTTGGCCAGGCCGTGGCCCGACTCGTCGACGTACTCGAGGAAGCCGTCGCCGTCGGGGTCGGCGTGCTCGAGCAGCCAGGTCGCGGCGGCCTCCAGGTGGGGCAGGAGCGGCTCGACCTCCTCGGGCGCCAGGCCCCAGCGCCAGGCGTCGTGCAGCAGGATCATCCAGAGCGGCGTCGCGTCGACGGTGCCGTAGTACGCCGGCGGCAGCAGGAGGCCCCCGCGACCGACCAGCGCCTCGCGGCGCAGCTCGTGGGGGATCTTGCCCGGCGCCTCCGCCGTGTCCGGGTCGTGCCGCGTGCCCTGGAAGGCGACCAGCGCGCGCAGCGTCGACGCGGCGAGGTCGGTGCCCAGCGGGAGCAGCATCCGCGCCGCCCACAGGCTGTCGCGGCCGAAGAGGGTGAAGTACCACGGCGCACCCGCCGCGAGGAAGGTCTCGCCGGGTCGTGCCGCGGTGGCGAGTCGGAGCGCGTCGAGGTCGGCGAGCGACCAGTCGAGCAGGACCGCCAGTCTCCGGTCGTCCGCCTCGACGAGGGGACGTGACCAGGGCACAGCCGTCGTCGCCGGGACGACCACCCGCCCGGGGTCGGCCACCCGCAGCCGCCAGCGCAGGACGACCTCGCCGGCGTCGACCGCCGCGCCCTCGCCGGTCAGCTCCACGCGCACGGCGTCATCGTCCCCGGCAGCCCAGCCGAATCCGTCGGGCAGCACGTCTGGGGCGACGTCGGGCGCAGCTCCACCGCCGCGCACCACCGCCATGGCCGCGAGGTCGGTCGCGACCGCGAGTCGTACCTCCGTCGCGACGGCGACGGCGGCCGTCGACGAGAGCTCGATCTCCTCGGTCAGGCCGTCGGCCTCGATCGTGCGGCGACGGGTCAGCCGCACCGTCGGGTCGCCCCCGGAGTCGCCGAGATCGCGGACGATCCCGACGTAGGTCACCTCACCCGGTCCGCCGTCGTGCACCACCAGCGGGTCGGGCTCGCAGCCGCCGACGAGCACCCGCGCGTACGCGAGCACGCGGATGTCGGCGTGGAACGCGCCCTGGACGCCACCGCGCCTGACCTGCCCGTCGCGGCCGCTCAGCACGACCGTCGGCGCGCGCAGGCTCACGGACAGGTCGTGCAGGAAGGGTTGGCGGTCCACCGGCGCACGGTACCGCTGATGTCGCGGTGCCTCACACCCCCCGATGGTGTGAGGCACCGACGTCGTTGCGCGCTCAGGCGACCTCGACGAGCTCCCGCGGCTCGTCGTCCTGCGGCGCCGCCGTGCGCAGCGGCACCGCCTTGATCGCCCAGGCCACGACGAAGGCGACCAGCGCGACACCTGTCGCCATCAGGAACACCCCCTGCGTCGCGTGCGTGACGGCGTGCTCGAGCGCCTCGCGTACGGGCGCGGGCAGCTGCGCGATCGTCGCCGGGTCGATGCCGCTCCCCGCCGCCGCGGCCTGGCCGCCCGCTCCACCGAGCGAGTCCCGCAGCCGGCTGTTGAACACGGCGCCGAAGATCGCGACGCCGATCGATCCGCCGATCGTCTGGAAGAACTGCGGCGTGCTGCTCGCCACGCCCATGTCGGACGGGTCGACGCTGTTCTGCGGAAGCAGCCGGGTGATCTGCATCAGCAGGCCCATGCCGAGCCCGAGCACCACCATGAAGGCGGTCGTGGCCAGGTCGGCGGAGCTCTCGGTGAGCCGCGAGAGCAGGAACAGACCCACGCTCATGGCCGCGGCACCGACGATCGGCAGGGCACGGTAGCGCCCCGTCCGGCCGATGATCTGACCCGACACCAGCGACATCACCATCGCGCCGGCCATCATCGGCACGAGGAGCAGACCGCTGTTCGTCGCGGACGCGCCCTGCACGATCTGCATGAACAGCGGCAGGAAGGTGACCGCGCCGAGCATCCCGAACCCGACGAGGAACGCGAGCGCCGACGACACCGAGAAGTTGCGGTGCCGGAACACGTGCAGCGGCAGGATCGGCTCGGCCGCGCGCGACTCGACCACCAGGAAGGCGACGAGCGCACCGACGGCGAGACCGATGATCGTGGCCGACCCCCCCAGGCGTACTCGGTGCCACCCCAGGTCGTCACCAGCACGATGGCCGTGGACGCCGCGGCGAGCAGCCCCGCGCCGAGGAAGTCGATCCGGTGCGCACTCGTCCGCTTCGGCAGCCGGAGGGTGACGGCGACGAGCGCGAGCGCGAGGATGCCCAGCGGCAGGTTGATGTAGAACGTCCAGCGCCAGCTCAGATGGTCGGTGATGAGGCCGCCGAGCAGCGGTCCGCTGATCATCGACACCGCCATCGTCGCCACGAAGTAGCCCTGCAGCTTCGCCCGTTCGCGCGGCGCCACCATGTCGCCGATGGTCGCCATCACGCCGACGATCAGGCCACCCGCACCGAGACCCTGGATCGCGCGGAAGGCGATCAGCTGGGTCATGTCCTGCGCCATCCCGGACAGGGCAGACCCCACGAGGAACAGGACGATGCCGAGCAGCAGCAGCCGCTTGCGGCCGAACATGTCGCCGAGCTTGCCGTACAGCGGCGTCACCACGGTGACCGCAAGCATGTACGCCGTGACGACCCAGGCCAGGTGCTCGGCGCCGCCGAGGTCACCGACGATCCGCGGCATCGCAGTGCCCACGATCGTCATGTCGAGCTGCGCGAGCAGCATCACGATGAGGAGCCCGGGAAGGACGGTGAGCAGCCCGCGGCGCGTGAGCTGAGGTGCGGAGTGGGTCACGGTTCTCTCTCGCTTGCTTGTCGGCCGGTCAGTGCTTACCTGCCATACGGTAAGCTGAAGCTAGCCGGTCGTCAAGTAAGTTCGAGTAAGGTGAGCCCATGAGCACGGAAGGCACCCGCGAGCGCATCCAGCAGGTGGCGCTCGACCTCTTCGGCGAGCAGGGCTACGACAAGACCTCGCTGCGCGAGATCGCCGAGCGGCTCGAGGTGACCAAGGCAGCCCTCTACTACCACTTCAAGAGCAAGGAGGCGATCCTCGAGAGCCTCCTCGAGGACCACCTCAGCGAGATCGAGCGGCTCGTCGACTGGGCCGCCGACCGGCCCGGCGACGTCGAGACGCGCCAGCAGTTCGTCGAGCGCTACGCGACCATCGTCGTGCACCGGGCCAAGGTCATGCGGTTCCTCCAGCAGGGGTCGAGCGCCCTGAAGGACTCCGACATGGGCCGCCGCTTCAAGGAGTCGATGAAGCGGGTCAACGAGATCCTCCGCGACGAGGACGCCCCGCTCGTCGACCAGGTGCGGGCGCTCGGCGCGGTGCTCTCGATCCATGTCGGGTCGATGGTGTTCGGCGCGGGCAGCGAGACCCCGTTCGGCCCCGGCGGCGACCACGACCCCGCGGAGGTGCACGCGGCCGTCACCCAGGTCGCGCGGGAGATGATCGCCGCCAACGGTTCAGGCCCCGCCTGACCCCGGGGTCCCCGCTCGTGGTGCCCACCCCCACCGGGGTCCCCAACGGTGGAGTCCGCCCCTGCCGGGGTCCCCAACGGTCGCTCGGGGTGCGGTGCCCGGCCGGGGTCAGGGCTCTTCCGGCGCCCGCGCCACCAGGACGCGGTCGATCGCCGTCCCTTCCGGAGTCTCGCGGAGCACCTCGCCCAGGCGCTCGACGGCGAGGCCCTCCGCCGTGCGGCGGTGCTCGTCCTCGGTGTGCAGCAGCGCCGGGTTCTTCGGCCCGCCGACGCCGTCGGTGAGGTTGCGCAGGTCGTGCCCGACCACCACGAGGCGGCCGCCGGGCGCCAGCCACCGGCGCGCTCGCGCGAGCACGTCGTCCGGCAGGTGGATGAACGCGACCAGGACGAGATCGAAGACCGTGCCGGGCCGCGGCGCCCAGTCGAGCACGTCGGCGACGACCCAGTCGACGTCGGCACCGGTCTCGACGGCCCCGGCCCGGCCGCGCTCGATGCCCACCGGCGAGAAGTCGACCGCCGTGACCCGCCACCCGCGCGCGGCCAGCCATACCGCGTGCCTGCCCTCGCCCGCACCGACGTCGAGAGCGCGCCCGGCCGGCAGCGGCTCGACCACCTCGGCGACCGTCACGTTCGGCGTCGCGGACCACAACCGGTCGGTCGCCGCGTACTTCGCGTCCCAGTGGACCGCGTCACGCACCTTCGCCATGCGCACCATTCTGGAGCGCGTGGCGGAACTCCGCGAGCTCTGCCGGGTCGATCGGGTACGCGTGCTCGGGTCCGGGGAAACGCCGGGCGCGCACGTCGTCGGCATACGCCGTCACTCCGGCGTCCATCTGGTCCTGCAGGTCGGCGTACCGCTTGACGAACCGCGCGCCCGCACCGTCGCGGATGCCGAGCAGGTCGTGGAACACCAGCACCTGGCCGTCGGTCGCTGCACCCGCGCCGATGCCGATGACCGGCACGTCGAGGGTCTCGACCACCGCCGCAGCGACCTCGGCAGGCACGGCCTCGAACACGATCGAGAAGCAACCCGCCTCCTGCAGTGCCCTCGCGTCCTCCGCGATCCGGTACGCGGCGGCCGCCGACCTGCCCTGGGCCTTCCAGCCGCCTAGGGCCGTCGCCGTCTGCGGCGTCAGGCCGACGTGTCCCATGACGGGGATGCCCGCGTCGACGATCGCCCGCGCCCGCGCCCGCGGGGTGGGCCCGCCGCCCTCGAGCTTGACGGCGTCACAGCCGGCCTCCTTGACGTACCTGACGGCACTGGTCACCGCCTGCTCGTCGCTCACCTCGTACGAGCCGAACGGCAGATCGCCGACGAGCAGCGGCCGGTGCAGGCCGCGGCGGACGGCGCGGGCCAGGACGAGCATGTCGTCGAGCGTGACCTGCGTGGTCGTACCGTCGTAGCCGAGCACGGTCGTGGCGGCCGAGTCACCCACGAGCACGACGTCGACCCCGGCGCGTTCGGCGGCGACCGCCGACGGGTGGTCGTACGCCGTGACCATGACGATCGGCTCGCCGCGCTCCCGCAGTTCGGCGAGGTACGGCAGCGAGACCCTGCTCGCCCGCACGGTCGGTGGGCTGCTCATGCGCCACTCCCCAACATGTCGATGACGGTGTTGTCGATCAGCCGGACGGGACCCACCCGCGCGGCCACCACGACCAGGGCCGTGCCGTCGACGACCCGCAGCGGCGCGAGCGTCCCCGGGTCGACCACGGCGAGGTACTCGGGCTCGACGGCGAGGTCGGCCATCGCCGCGACGGCGGCCTTCTCGATCGTGTCGGCGTCGCGCACGCCGCCGGCCACAGCGGCCTCGGCGGCGTCGAGACCGCGGCGCAGCGCGAGCGCACGCCTGCGGTCGTCGCCCAGCAGCCGCACGTTACGACTCGACAGCGCGAGGCCGTCCGGCTCCCTGACCGTGGGGCACACCTCGACCCGCACGGGGAGGTTCAGGTCGCGGACGGCGGTGCGCACGACGACGGACTGCTGCGCGTCCTTCTGCCCGAAGTACGCGACGTCGGGCTGGACCATCGCGAAGAGCTTCGTCACCACGGTGGTCACGCCGTGGAAGTGGTCGGCGCCGCGCTGGGCGCCCTCCAGGCTCCCGGTCAGCGGACCGGTGACGCGCACCGTCGTCGTGAAGCCGTCCGGGTACACGACGTCGGCCGGCGGCGCGAACAGCACGTCGACCCCGGCGCGCTCGGCGAGGGCGGCGTCGCGCCGCTCGTCGCGGGGGTACGCCTCGAGGTCGGCCGACTCGTCGAACTGGGCGGGGTTCACGAACAGCGACATCACGACGACGTCGCACGCGGCCCGCGCCCGCCGGATGAGCGACAGGTGCCCCTCGTGCAGGAACCCCATCGTCGGTACGAGCCCGATCGTCTGCCCGGCGAGGCGCGACGGCCGCAGCTCGGCGCGCAGGTCCTCGACGGTACGTACGGTCTTCACGGGTGTGACCTCCGATCGGCGAGCGCGCGCGTGGCGTCGGCAAGGGCGTCGAACAGCGACAGCAGGTCGGGCGCGCGCTCGGCGACCGCCGTCCGCTGCGCGGTGACGGTGGCCTCGTCGCCGCGCGCGATCGGGCCGGTGAGCGCGCGCTCGGCGCCCTGCGACGCCCAGTTCGCCGCGGCCGCCTCGACCAGCGGGACGAGCAGCGTGCGCGGCACGCCGACCTCGGCCATCAGGCGTTCCGCGCACGCCTCCACGGTGACGAGGAAGTTCGCGGCGAACGAGGCCGCCGCGTGGTACAGCGCACGGTCGGCATCCGCGACCTCGGCGGCGGTCATGCCAAGCGTCCCGGCGAGCCGGCGGGCGAAGGCGAGAGCGCGCTCCGACGTGCCCGCGACGGTGCAGCCCGCGCCGGCGAACGTCGCGCCACGCTCAGGGACGGTCATCAGCGGATGCAGCACGAAGCCCTCGCGCCCGCCCAGGACACCGGTGCCCTGGGCACCCGAGCAGTGACCGAGCAGCGGACCTGGCACCACCGCAGCGGCAGCCTGGGGGATCGCGGCGTCGGGAACGCAGAGGAGTACGGCGGCGAACCCGTCGCCGTCGGGATCGGTGCCGTCGAACCCCCGGCCGTACGGGCCGGCGGCGCCCGGTAGGGCGGCGGCCACGGCGGAGCCGAGTCGGCCCGCGCCGACCACGGCCACCCGCGGGTGACACGAAGCGTCGTTCATCTGGATCCAGCTCCCTGAGGGATGCCGGTCCGCTGGTGCGGTCGGACTGTGGTGGTGCGCTCTCCCGTCCGTCCCTTTGGCAGGTGACGGCGAGACGTACGCCTGTCACCTTATCAATCGAGGTCGCTCAGCCGAGGACGTCGCCGACGGTGCGGGTGAACTGACGCCACTCGGCGCGGTGCCTGCTCAGCGCCTTGGCGCCGGCGGTGGTGAGCCGGTACGTGCGCCGGCGGCGTCCGTCGACGACCTGCCAGGAGCCGCGGATGTAGCCGGCGGTCTCGAGCCTGCGCAGCGCCGGGTAGACGCTGCCCGTGTTGAGGTCGAGCTCGCCGCCCGAGCCGGACTTGATCGAGGTGATCACGGCGTAGCCGTGCAGCGGCTCGTGTTCGAGGACCGCGAGGATCATCGGTTCGAGGTGACCGCGCACGGCGTTGGGATCCATCACACCAATATAAGGGACCTGGCAATCTATGTCAGCAGTCGTCATATAGTCTGTGTCTACTGGTGGGGGCCAGACAGGGGAGTGCAATGGAACAGGCGACCGTCGACGCACCGACCAGGCCCCAGGCGCGCACCCGCGTCACCTGGGCACTACTCGCGGTGGTTCTCGGCATCCACGCGGCAGCGGCCGTCGCGCAGCCGATCTTCGCGGGCGTGTACCTGAACGGCGAGCTCGAGGCCATGAGCTACCACGGCACGATCGGCAGCAGCCTCGTCGCCGTGACGATGATCGGGATGGCTCCCGCGGCCCTCCTGTTCTGGCTCGTCGGCAAGGGCCCATGGTGGTACATGCTCGCCGCGGTGGTGCTCTTCTTCGCCGAGGGGCTGCAGATCGGCATGGGCTACAGCCGCCAGTTCGCCCTGCACATCCCGCTCGGCGTGTTCATCGTGGGCATCGCCATCGCCCTGTTCTGGAATGTCGTCGCCTGGCGCGTGCGGCTCGGCCGGCAGTACCGGCGAGCACGCTCGTGAGCGTCTCCCGTCGCGGCTTCCTCGGACTCGCCGGCGGGCTCGGCGCCGCGCTCGCACTGCCCGGCTGCGCCGCCCTGGTACGCGAGGTGCAGACCGGCGAGCTGCTGCGCAGCACCGCGAAGCTTCCCCGTCCGTTCTCCGTGCCCCTGCCGATACCGCCCGTCGCGACGCGCAGCCGTCGGACGTCCGACATCGACTTCTACGACATCACGGCCAGGGAGACCGAGGCCGAGATCCTGCCCGGGGTGCGCACGAGGATCCTCGGGTACGACGGCATCTTCCCCGGGCCGACGATCGTGTCGCGTCGTGGCCGCCGGACTGTCGTCCGCCACGCCAACGAGCTGACCGTGCCGATGGTCGTCCACCTGCACGGCGGGCATACCCCGCCGGAGAGCGACGGCTTTCCCGTCGACCTGGTGTTCCCCCGCGGCTACGAGAGTCCCGAGTCCGGCCACGACGGCCGCATCGCGCGCGGGTCGCGGCAGTACTCGTACCCGATGCGCCAGCGCGCCGCGACGCTCTGGTACCACGACCACCGGATGGACTTCACCGGGCCGCAGGTCTACCGCGGGCTGGCCGGCTTCCACCTGGTCCACGACGACGAGGAGGACGCCCTCCCGCTGCCGAAGGGCGACCACGACGTCCCGCTGATGATCTGCGACCGGGCGTTCGACGAGGACGGCACGTTCCTCTACCCGTCCCTCGACCCCGCACTGCGCACCAGACGCGGCGTCGCGAACGCGTACATGGAGGGCGTGCTCGGCGACGTCGTGCTCGTCAACGGCGCACCGTGGCCCGAGATGGAGGTCACGGCGACGCGCTACCGGTTCCGCATCCTCAACGCGTCGAACGCGCGCCGCTACCGGCTGGCCCTGACGCCGAAGCCGGGCAGCGGCAGCCCGTTCGTCCAGGTGGGGTCGGACGGCGGCCTGCTCGCCGCTCCGCACGAGCTGGGCACCGTGCCGATCGCCCCGGCCGAGCGCTTCGACGTGGTGATCGACTTCTCCGCGTACCCCGTCGGCTCGACGGTGACCCTGACCAACGAGCTGGGCGACGCCGAGGGCACCACGCAGGTCATGCGGTTCCGGGTGACCCGCAAGGAGAAGGACGACAGCCGTGTGCCCGCGAAGCTGAGCGAGTTCGAGGTCCTACGACCCGAGCAGGCGAAGGTCGAGCGGCGCTTCAGGTTCGGCCGCGACGACCTGAGCCAGCACCAGATGTGGACCATCAACGGCAGGCTCTTCGACCCGGCGCGCATGGATGCGCGACCTCGGCTCGGCCAGGTCGAGCGCTGGCGTTTCGTCACCGACCTCCACCACCCCGTACACCTGCACCTCGACAGCTTCCAGGTGCAGCGCGACGCCGACAACGACAACGGGTGGAAGGACACCGTCGACGTACGCCCCGGCGAGGTCGTCGATGTCCTCGTGAGGTTCACCGACTACGCCGGGGCGTACGTCTTCCACTGCCACAACCTCGAACACGAGGACATGGCGATGATGGCCGCCTTCGAGACCGTCGCGTAGCTCAGAACACGGGGACGTTCTTGAACGTCCCCGAGCGCGGGGTCGCGACGTCGACCTTCGTCACACCCTCGTCGGGGGCGGCGTAGGTGGCCGAGAGGTAGAGCGTCTGGCCGGCGCTGACAGAGTACCGCCCGAAGTCGACCGAGCAGAGACACTCCTTGCCGTGGCTCGCCGGCAGGTAGCGCTTGCTGTTCGGCCGGTCGAGGAGGTCGACGCCGGTGACCTCGTCGTAGAGAACGGTGTCCTTCGCGAAGAGACCCCGCAGCCGCACGCCCTCGGGTGGCGCCTTGACGCCGAACTCGAGCGTGGCCAGGCTGCCGTGGCGGTGCACTCCGTACATCTCGACGACGAGCTCCTGCGAACCGAGCTTCACCGTGCGGGTGGCGTACGCCTTGGTCGGCGTCGGCACCTCGCCCGGCTCCCGGGTCTCGTTGGTCGTGGGCTTGGACTGATCCGTCGGCCCGGGGGTGGGCGTCGAGTCAGGACCGTTGCGGTACACCGTCTCGACCCGCCGGTTCTGGGCGCGTCCCTGCGGGTTGTCCTTGCCGCTGACCGTGTTGGGCGCCACGGGGTCGGCCTCACCGTAGCCCTTCGCCACCAAGGAGATGCCCGATCCCCTGAGGCTCTTCGCCAGCTCCGCTCGCACGACGGCAGCGCGGCGCTCGGAGAGCTTCTTGTTGTAGGCGGTGGACCCCTTGCTGTCCGTGTAGCCGTTGACCTGGACGGGGCCTTCGGCCTCCTTGCGCAGGATCTCGGCCGTCTCGGCGATGCGTGCCTTGGCCTTGCTCGTCAGCGTCCATTTGTTGAAGTCGAACAGGACGTCGGCGGCGAGCACGACCTTGCCCCGGCGCTTGGTGACCGACTTGTCGAGGTTGGCGACCGGCGCGTCGATGTCCACGACGGGAGCGGTCGCTGCCGGACCCTCCGAGTCGAGATCCTCGATGACGACCCCCGGCTCGGTGGTCGACGTCGGCTTCTTCGCCTCGAGCAACGCCTGCGGCGGCGCACCGTCGGTGATCGGGACACCGCGGAGCACGCCGAACTTCGGCAGCACCACGTCGATCTGGGAGAGGTCGGAGGGCGGCGCTGCGAACTGCGCGCTCACGAGCGTGGTCGCGAAGGACGCGAGGTCCGGGTTGTCGGAGCACAGGCACTTGCCCTCACCGTCTCGCGCGACGAGGTACGCCTTGCGGGCGGCCGAGTCGACCAGCGTGAGACCGGTGGACTTGTAGGCCGACGGGTCGTCCGCATCCGTGTGGTCCTTGGTGAACAGGCCGATCGGCCGCAACGACCTGCCTTCGGCGTCGTCTCCGACGATGTTCATGCCCAGGATCAACCGTGTCTCGTCACCCTGCCGGTAGACGCCGTACACCGAGGCCTGGAGGAACGGCCCGCCGTCGGCCGAGGCGGCCCCGCTCTCCTTCGTCCCGATCGCCCACACCTTCTGTGCGACCGGCGCGGGCAGGCCGTCGGCCGTGGTCGCCGTCGACGATCGCGAGGCCGATCCGGTCGGTTGCGACGAGGGTGAGCCGGCTGACCCGGCTCCCGTGATCCCGTCACATCCTGCCGCCACCATGACGACGGCGGCCACCGCCACTGCGCTGCGAACCACTCTCTGGTGCATCTGCATTATTCTGCTCCCTGGTCTGGTGCCGCATCTGATGCACCCCACCGGGGATGAGTTCGTGCCGCCTGTCAGCTCGCCGGCTGGACCTTCGCCTGGACGCGGACGACGGGAGCCTTCACCGGAGCGCCCTTGCCGTCGGGCTCCGCCACAGACACCGAGTCGTAGGACGAGCCGGGCAGTGGTGACGGCGCATCGGGCTCCGGCAGTGCACCCTTCCTGATCGGGACTCCAGGGAACACGCCGATGTGCGGCAGCACCACGTCCATCGCCTCGACCTCCGTGGCCGGTGCCGCGAAGGTGGCGGCGACGATCGTCGTGCCGTAGGCGTAGAGGGTCGGGTCGACCGAGCACAGGCACTTGCCACCGGCGACCCGTGCGACCTGGTGGGCGGTACCTCGCGTCGCGTCGACGAGCGTGATGCCGGTGGACTCGCCCTCGGACGGGTCGTCGGCCGCCTCGTTCGACGCGGCGAACAGCCCGGCGCTGCCGGCCGCCTCCTCGTACGGCAGCGTGCCGTCGAGACCCACGCCGAGGTACACGTAGACGTGGGAGCCACGGCGGTAGATGCCGTACACCGACGCCACGACGTAGACCTCGGTGCCGGAGTACTCGCCCCCCTTGGCCTGGATCACCTTGCTGGCGACGGGTTCCGGCAGACCGGGCGGCGACTCCAGCGTGGCGCGAGGGCTCGCCTCCGCCGTCACAGGAACGTCGGCGAACGTACCCACCTGGGGCACCGACACGTCCACGGCCTCGACGCCCTTCGGCGGCGCGGCGTAGGTCGCGGTCAGGTACATCGTCTGGCCGCTGCCGACGGTGTACGGCCGGGACGTGCAGTAGCACCCACCCGCGAAGGTGGCGGGCAGGTAGCGCTTCTTCCCCACCGGATCGCGGACGGTGACGCCGCTGACGTCCTCCGCCGCCTCCCTCCTGCTGAGCGTGCTGCCGATGCCGAACTCGTCATCGCCGAGGTTGGTCACGCCGAACTCCAGCGTCACGTACCTCCCGTGCCGGTACAGCTCGAACACCGACCACCGGCCGCGCTGCTCGTCCCAGGCGACGTTCTTGGTGGCGTCCGGGTCGGCCTTCGCGGGCGTGGGGAGGGCGGACGGCGGACTGCCGACGGGTTCGGGAGTCGAGGTGCTGCGCGCCACGGTTTCGCCCGAGCACCCGGAGACGAGGAGGCAGACCGTCCCGAGGACGACACCGAGGAAGCGTCGTAGCACGCCGCCATGTTCTCACGGTCGTCTCACGGTCGCGCGCGGCCTACGGCGGCGGCGTGATCGTCACGTGGATGGCGAGGAAGCGGGCGGGCATCTGCTCGAGGACCCGCTGCCGGGGATCGGGCACGGAGTGCAGACGCCGCTCGGCGAGCGGGACGAGGGGAGCCAGCCGCGGGTCGGCGAGGACGGCGTCGACGGCCTGCCGGTCGCCACCGCAGACGAGCGTCACGAGGTCGCCGGCCGCGGGCAGCAGGATGCGCGCGGCCGTGTCGGCGGCGGCCCCGAACGCCTCGCGCGCCTGCTGCTCCCTGCGGCGGGCGAAGCGGCGCTGCGACCAGCCGCCGGCCTTGGACCTGCCCTGGACGTGACGGCTGCCCACCTTGGAGGTCACGAGCCGCTCGCCCGCGAACACCCCGGCGGCGTACCCGCCGCGACGGACGAGCAGCACGCCCACCCGGCGCTCGGCGGTCGCGTGCGCGACGAGGCCGCCGTACGGGACGTCGTCGCGCACGGCGAGGGGAGGGAACGGCACCGCGCACGTGGCCACCGTGCCGTCGGCGGCGGTCACGGTGACCGTGTCGGCGGACGCCACCCAGGACGTCTCCCCGTGCCGCTCACCGAACCCGTCCAGCCACCGCGACAGCCGCTTCGACGCCACCTCGACGGTGTCGGCCGGATCCCGGCCGGTCACGGGGGTTCGGTCGTGGCGGCGAACGCCACGGTGTCGGGCCGGGGTGTCAGGCGGACGACTCGTCCTCGTTCGCCCCGTGGGGGACGCCCTCGAGCAGTGCCCTGACCTCCGATTCGAGGTATCGGCGGTGACCGCCCAGCGTGCGGATCGACGAGAGCTTGCCGGCCTTCGCCCATCGCGTGACGGTCTTCGGGTCGACACGGAACATCGCCGCCACCTCGGCTGGTGTCAGCAGCGCCTCTGCGTCGCTCTTGCGAGTGCCCATATGGACCTTCTCCTGTTACCGGTCTACGACCCCCCGTCGCACCCACGGGACATATCCTAGTTTTAGGGTGATTTGTCAGGCTTGTCACCAGGAATGTCCCGTAGCGCAGTGTCTCACGCTTACGCGCATCATGACAGCTTGTGCCGGCCGAACCCCGGCCAGTGCTGGCGCGCACCCACGGGACGCCTAGTTCGCGGTCTCGTGGCGCTCCACGGTCACCCATCTGGCCACGATGGCCTGGTAGTGCCCTGCGGCGCCCTCGGCGTCACCGGCGGCGAGCGCGGCGAGTCCCTCCGCGACGTCGTCCACCGACCGGTCGGTCAGCAGGAAGCCGTCGTCGACCAGCTCCACGAGCCCGCCGTAGTCGAGCTCGACGAGCGCATGCGGGTGGAACTCCTCCAGCCAGCGACCGAGGCCCTCGACCTCCTCGATGATCGTCCCCTCCACCGTCTTCCGCAGGACCGCGAGCGCCCGCGCGAGCCGCTTCCTCGCGTCGGGCATCCTGGTCAGGTAGCTCATCGTCCGGTCGGGACCGGTGTCAGGGGTCGCTTCGGCCGCCGACGCCTTCCCCGCGTCCTCGGCCGCCTGCTCGGCGGCCTCGTCGGGGACCAGGACGAGACGCCGCTCGGCGGGCCGGAAGAGGATGAACCACGACAACGGGACGTGCCAGCGCGCGTCACGGATGTGGCGGCGTTCGACGACCTCCGCACCCGTCCGCTCGATCTGTCGATCGGCTATCGTCCGCGACTCGGCGGGCACCGCGGCGTCGACGACCTCGGCCGGGAGATCGGTGTCGAGCGTCGCGTACGCGAGCACCGACCTGCTCCGCGTCTCGAGCGGGCAGATGTAGGTGGTCTCGTCGATGCGTCGCACCAGGGCCTGATCGCTCTCCCGCTCGGGCACCAGCACCGGCGGTGTCGAGGCGAGACCCCGGCGCACCCGGTCGAGCTCGTCGGCGAGGACCGCGCGCGGATCGGGCAGGCTCGTCTCGGGATCGGAGTACATCGCCCACGCGGCGAGCGCGGGCTCGCGGAACGCCGCGAGCGGCTCGTACACACGCAGGTAGGCCGAGTAGGGCGGCATACCAGCATCGTCGCATGTTCGACGGGGTGACCGAACCCGATGACGCGTCAGCCCCGCGGCACCAGCCGCGCGGTGAGCGGCGCCGGTCGCCTGAACCAGGACGGCCGGGCGACCTTGCTCTTCGGCTTGCGTGGCCGCATGCTCACCCGGCCCGCGGTCGACAGCGTGAGTTTCGCGGACCTGATGGTCTGCGGTACCTCGAACGCGACCGTGGACGACGAGGTGCTCGACGTGCCGACACCCAGTGGCTGTGTCGTGACCTTGCCGACCGTGCGCAGCCGTCCCGCCCTGCCGACCCGCACCCTGATCTGCCGGTTCGGCGCCAGGGTGACGTGGCAGGAGGCGACGCTCGCGCCGCACAGCGTCGCCGCGTCGACCGTGACGTAGAGCCAGGCCTTGCCGCGCCTGGCCCAGGTGCCGTTGGGTCCGAACGGCCGCAGCGACACCGTGACGTCCCGCACGGTCGTGACCACACCCTCTCCGCCCGCGACGCCGACGGTGGTCACCTCCCCGTCCGGCAGTGCGGGACTCCAGTCGCGGGACGGGTAGAAGGACGTCACGGCGTCCTGGCCCCGCTTGCCCGTGCGCAGGTCGAGCCACTGTGTCCTGCCGGAGTCGAGGATCTTCAGCCGAACGGGCTCGCCCTCCGGCGCGCAGACGATCAACAGGGTGCCCTTGGTGACATCGACGTATATCGGAGGGCGGGCGGACCGCCCGACGCTCAGCCATTGCCGGTACTTCTTGCCCTGCAGAGACCCGATCTGCCTGCCGCCCCTGGGCAGGTCGTGCTCCACGGCGACGTTCTTCGCGAAGTCCGCGACGACGAACTCATGCCCTGCCGGTGCGCGTACCGGCCCGGGGATGCCCAGCTTGCGCGCGACACCCGCGCTGACCTCGCGCACGGTGCCCACCGACTGCTGGTGCAGGACGAAGTGCGGCCCGATGACGAGCCCGGTGGGCTTGCCGAGCGAGCGCCGGGATCCGAGCAGTCGCACGTCGCCGCTCTGGACCGACGCGGCGTACTCGGTCGACACGACGGGGTTCGGCGTCTCCCGAGGCCCGCGGGTCTGTGTGGCCTCCTTCGCGGCGAGACCGCACGACGAGGCGACGACGGCACAGGTGGCGAGGACCGCGACGATCCCGACTCTCCCGCGCATCCTGGCCCCTCGACGAGACGGCAAGCAGCCCCAGGATGGCACGAATGGCGCGGCCACGGTCGGCGTCCCTCACTCCTCGACGGCGACCTCGGTGAACGTTCCAGCGGTCGGGATGCGGACGTCGAGCGTCCGCACCCCGGCGCGGGGGGCACCGAACGTCGCGGTGAGCAGCTGGGTGGCGCCGGGCTCGATGACGGCACTGTCGAGGTCCGTCGAGCACACGCACTCGCCGCCGGACTCCGCAGGCGACGAGCGCAGCTCGGTGGCCGGGTCGTACAGCGTGACGCCACTGGCGTCGAACTCCCGCTCGCCGGCACTCAGGGTCCGGCCCAGGCTGGTCGGCTCGGTGGAACGGTTCCGCACCCCGAACTCGAGGACCGCCAGCTCACCGTCGCGCCGGAGCGCGTAGATCTCGACCCGGATCGCGGGACCGTCGGTCCTGCTGCCACCCACCCTCGTGTTCCGGTACGCGAGGGTGCGGGTGGGCGACGGTGAGGCGCTGCCGGTCTCGCTCGTGGCCGATGGCGACGGCGTGGTCGGAGACGGCGGCGTGGTCGGAGACGACGGCGACGACCGCTGCCCCGGCTCGGGTCGATCGGGCGAACAGCCCGTGGTGGCGACGGCCACCAGGCATGCCACCACCGCCAGCAGAGCGGCACGACGACCCATCAGCGTTCCCTCTCGTCGGCGCACACTGTCCGTAGCGACACGGATGGCCACCGCGTCGATGGCGAGATCGGGTCAGCAACGTACCGCGAGCACCATCGAGCACGGCCCTGTTCCGGGTCGTATGGGCGTATAAGGCTGCATTCCACAGCAATAAGGAACTTGTGGACTGTTTCGCTATCTATCGGGCAGACATCCTTACGCGTACTACCGTCGGTACCCATCGGGACCCTCTGACGGCCACAATGAGGACCGGCGAGCACCGTCGGGATCCGGAGATCACGCACCGGTCACCGAGTGCCAGCGGTAGTTCGCGAGTCGGGAAGTGCCGGTCTCGGAAGGTGGGTCCGATGACGCCGGTCGTGGTGACCGCTGACGTCCCCCGTACGGGGAGCATCACGAGCACGACTGCCGTGCGCCTGCCCCCGGTCGCCCCGTCGAGCGCCGCCACGAAGGAACAGGTCATCGACATCATTCGCGAGCAGGCGGAGGCAGGTGGCGGCACGGTCATCTGCGTCTACCCGTCCTGGCGCGCCCAGCCCGCCGAGCGCACCGTTCGCCTCGCGCGCACCGCCCTCGCACCCGCCCGCATCGTCAGCGTCCCTTCGAGCCTGCCGCCGCTCGCCCTGTCACTGGCGGTCGACCTGCTCGCTCACCTCGGCCGCTACGTGCCGCCGGGCATCCTCGTCGCGATGCTGCCCCGCCTCGAGCAGATGGTCCTGTCCGGAGCGTGGGTGCGCAGCGCCACCCGCCTGCAGCACATCCCGACGACGATGGGCCACCACCTGCGTTCCTACCTGCCCGGTGCGAGCTTCGTGGCGACGGCGGCACCGCAGCAGGGGCTGGTGTCGACCCACGCGTTCCAACCGAGTCAGGTCGCACGGCCGCACGAGCCGATCCACCTGCTGGTGTCTCCGCACGGTGGCGGCACCGACGACTGGGTACGCGCCAACCTGGTGCCTGCGCTCCGACCGTCGGTGGTCAGGTCACTGCCGCCACAGCCGCTGGGCGAGGGCTACTGGGGGAACAAGAAGCACGTCGAGTTCCTCGCGTACAGCGGGCATGCCGACGTCCTCACCCGAGCGGTCCGCAGCATCCGGTACCGTCCGTGCTCCTGGTGTGGGGAGCTCGTGTCGGCCGACCCGTGCCCCTTCTGCTACATGTCCGCGCGCGGCGCCGCCTTCCGACCGTCCCAGACCCTCCCCGAGGGGCACCAACCCCCGCCCGAGAATCCGTTGCTCACTCCCGCGTCGAGTGGTTCGGCGCGCCCATCCCACACATAGGTGATCATTGATGAACCCCAGGCAGAGACGAGGCGCCGCCCTCATGATCGTCGCCACACTCGGCGCGATCGTGGTCTTCGTCACGGTGTTGAGCTACGTGAGCTCGGTGCGGGCCGAGGTCGGCGACCTGGTGACGGTGCTCAAGCTCAAGCAGGATGTGGCCGCCAACGGCGCCGTCACGAAGGCACAGGTCGAGGAGGCCGAGGTACCCAAGCGCTGGCTGAGCGGACCGTTCGTCTCGGACACGCGTGACCTCGACGGCAAGGTCGCGGTCAACGAGCTGAAGAAGGGCTCGTACCTGCAGACGAGCATGATCATCGACGCGCCCTCCCTGCGCCCGGGACAACGGGAGATCGCCATCATGATCGACGCGGAGACCGGTGTCGCCGGCAAGGTCACGTCGGGATCGGTCGTCGACGTGTACGCCACCTACACCGAGAGCACCGGTACCCGCAGCAAGTCGTGCGCCACCCAGTTGCTCTCCCACGCGCGCGTCATCGAGGTGGGCAGGCTGCGCACCGAGAAGGGCGAGGGCGGGAACGAGGATTCCCAGGCAGACCTGAGTCAGGTCGTGCCCGTCACCTTCGCGCTGAGCCAGCGGGACACCAAGCGGCTCGCGTGGGCCGAGGGCTACGCCACGAAGGTACGACTCGCCCTCATCGGTCCGGGAACCACGGAAGACGAACCGGATACCGGGGAAGTGTGCTCGATCGACCCGGTCAAGGAACAGACGCCATGATGCTCACTCCGGAGGCCGGCTCATGACACCCGCGACCGTCGACGAACGGGAGGCGCACCGGTGAGCTACATGGTGCTGCTGTGCACGGCGGAAGAGACGACGAGCGGCCGGTTGCGTGCGCAGATCGCCGAGCTGCCCGACATCCACCTCAGCAGCGTCCTGGCCGGCTCGAGCAGTGTCGTGCCCTACCTCGCCGACAACGGCGGCATCGACTGCCTGCTCCTCGACGAGAGCTTCGGACCGCTGCCGCCGGCCGAGCTGATCCGCGAGGTCACGGGCCGCTATCCGCACGTCGCGGTGATCATGCTGGTCGCCGAGGCGACCGCGGGCGTTCTCGGCTCGGCCATGGAGGCCGGTGCCCGCGGCGTCCTCGTCGCGAAGCCGTCGCTCGAGGACCTCGAGACCAAGATCAGCGGGGTCGCCGAATGGTCGCGCACGATGCGCCGGCACATCGAGGGCTACTCCACGGAGCAGTCGATGGCCGGCACCACCGGGCGCATCGTGGTGGTGGCAGGCAGCAAGGGCGGCACGGGCACCACGACCCTGGCGGTCCACCTCGCCCTGGCCGCGACGAGCGCCCGCAGATCGGTCTGCCTCGTCGACATGGACCTCCAGGCCGGCGACGTGCCGACCTATCTCGACATCACCCACCGCCGCAGCATCGTCGACCTCGCGGAGGCTGCGGACGAGATCAGCGGCACGGTGCTCGCCGACACGCTCTTCGCGCACCGCGCCGGGCCACACGTGCTCCTCGCGCCACGTGACGGCGAACGTGCCGAGGACGTGTCGAGCACCGCCACCCGCCAGCTGCTCGGCAGCCTGCGGTCGCGGTACGACCTCGTCATCGTCGACTGCGGCGCCTACGTCACGGACGCCGCCGCCATGGCCACCGAGATCGCCGACTTCGCCGTCATCACGGTCACCCCCGACATGCCCGCACTCCGTGGCGCCCGCCGGCTGGTGGAGATGTGGGAGCGCCTCCAGGTCCGCAAGCGCGACGACCTGGCCGTGGTCGTCAACCGGCACCACAGGCAGAGCGAGATCCAACCCGACTTCGTCCGCAAGGTCCTCGGCTTCCGCGTGCTCACGGCCACCGTGCCTTCGGTCTTCCGCGGCCTGGAGTCCGCGGCGAACACCGGCACCCCGTCCGAGGTCGAGAACCCCGCGTTCCGCAAGGCGATGGGTCGGATGTTGCGCGAGATCGGTGCGCTCCAGGGACCGCCGCACGGCGCGGTGCAGACGGTGAACGTGCCCGCTCCGGCACCGGCCGGCAAGGGCAAGCGCAAGAAGAAGACCAGGCCCAGGCAGGCGGGGCAGGCCACGATCGAGTTCGTCGCGATGCTCCCGTTCATCGCCATCCTGGTGATCGTGCTGTGGGAGTCGCTGCTGCTCGGCATGGCGATGATGACGGCCAGCCATGCGGCCAACGAAGGTGCCAGAGCCGCGGCGGTGGGGCTGGCACCCGACAAGGTCCGCGAGCGCGCCCACGAGCGCATGCCGGGTGACTGGTCGAAACGCTCCACGATCGACTACCGCGAGGGCGACGACAAGGTCACGGTGTCGCTGCGTGTGCCCGTCCTGATGCCCCGCATCGAGGCCCCGTGGCACATGACGGCCTCGGCGGAGGTGGTGCACGAATGACGACGTCACGTCGGTATGCGCGGGGCTCACGCGGTCAGGCGACGATCGAGACCGTCGCCTACCTGCCCCTGCTGTTCGCCATCTTCTTCACGGTCGTCGAGGTCTTCGCCTACTTCATGACCATGGAGCAGGTCGACAACGCCGCGCGGACCGGTGCGCGGGTGGAGAGCCAGGGCTTCAACGGGAGTGTGGCCGCCCGCAGGGCGTTGCCGGAGTCGGTCCGCAAGCAGGGATCCACGATCGTGGTCAACAGCGACGGCGTGACCGCGACGGCGACCGTCACCGGGCAGGTGCCGATCATCTTCAACGGACCGATCGACTGGAAGGTCACCCGTACCGTCCAGATGCCGGTGGGTTGACCATGAGCCTCAAGGACCGCGTCGACAACGGCGACTCCCCCGCGGCGACCGACGAGTCCGTCGGGGTCGCGCACTGGCGCGAGCGCCTGCTCGACGAGATCGACTTCACCGAGCTCGCCGGGCTCGACGTGCCGCAGCGACGTGCCCGGCTGGAACGCGTCACCGGCCACATCGTCAGCCGCGAGGGCCCCGTCCTGTCGAACCGCGAGCGCGCGGCACTCATCCGCCGCATCGTCGACGAGGCCCTGGGGCTCGGCGTGCTCGAGCCGCTCCTCGCAGACGAGACGATCACCGAGATCATGGTCAACGGCCGCAACGACGTCTACATCGAGCGCAACGGCCTCATCCAGCGCATCGACACCGAGTTCACGAGCGACGAGCAGCTCTACCAGACCATCGACCGCATCGTGTCGCAGGTCAACCGCCGCGTCGACGAGTCGAGTCCGATGGTCGACGCGAGGCTGCCCACCGGTGAACGGGTCAACGTCATCGTCCCGCCGCTCGCCCTGTCCGGGCCGACGCTGACCATCCGTCGCTTCCCCCGGCCGTACCCGATGGACGAGCTCGTCCGGCTGGGGACGATCGACGTGCCGACCGCCGGCCTGCTCGCGGCCATGGTGCGCGCGCGGTTCAACGTCGTGATCTCCGGCGGCACGGGCACCGGCAAGACCACCTTCCTCAACGCGCTGTCCGGGCTCATCCCCGAAGAGGAGCGCATCGTCACCATCGAGGACGCGGCGGAGCTCCAACTCCAGCAGGACCACGTGGTGCGGCTGGAGTCCAGACCGCCGAACGTCGAGGGCAAGGGAGCGATACCGATCCGCGAGCTGGTGCGCAACTCGCTGCGCATGCGCCCCGACCGGATCATCGTCGGCGAGGTCCGCGGTGCCGAGACGCTCGACATGCTGCAGGCGATGAACACCGGGCACGACGGCTCGCTCGTCACCGTGCACGCGAACTCGACGGATGACGCCATCTACCGACTCGAGACCCTCGCGAGCATGAGCGAGGTCAACATCCCGTACGACGCGGTACGCGACCAGATCAACAGCGCGGTCCACGTCATCGTGCACCTCGACAGGGGGATCGACGGCAGCCGCAGGATCGTCGAGGTGGCCGGCATCGCGTCCCGCCGCAGGGAGAACTTCCAGCTCCAGACACTCCTGGAGTTCGAGCCGGAGCCCATGGGTCCCGAGCGGATCGTGCGCGGGGAGTTCGTCCACCGGCCGATCCCCCCGGCGATGGCCAAGCGCCTCACCTATGCCGGCGAGGCGGTGCCCGCGACCTTCGGTGTGTCCTCCGTGGACGACCGCAACAAGCGGGAGGCCACGTGACGGGCAACGTCCTGCTCCCGATCGGTGCCATGGTCGTGGTTCTCGGCCTCGCCCTGCTGGGGGTGTGGCAGTACGGCAGGGGCCTCGACCAGAAGGGATCCCTGGCCGCACGCAACCCGCTCAGCGACGCCGAGCGCCGGGCGCGCCGGCCGATGGCGCGGCTCGACAAGGCGCTGGCCCGTACGGCACTCGGCCAGTCGGTCGGTCGGCGTATCGCGGCCGCGGGTGTCCAGGTCCGCGTCTCGACCTTCGTGATGACACTGTTCCTGGTGGCCGTCGGGGCCGTGGCGGCCGCGTGGCGCTGGCTCGCACCGTTGTTCGGCGTGGTCGCCGCCATCGTCGTCGTCTGGGTGTTCCTGCAGTACCTCCGCCAGATGGAGGAACGTCGCAAGGAGGCCTTCATCGGCCAGCTGCCGGAGCTCGCCCGGGTGCTCTCGAACGCCTTCTCCGCCGGCCTCGCCCTCCGCACGGCGGTCGAGATGGCCGCGGACGAGCTCGACGAGCCGGCACGCACCGAGCTCCAGATCACCGCGCACTCGCTGCGGCTCGGCCAGTCGACCGAGCAGGCACTCGCCGATCTCGGCGACCGGCTGCCGTCGCGGGAGCTGTCGGTCCTGGTGAGCACGCTCATCATCTCGTCCAGGGCGGGCGGTTCGATGGTCACGGCCCTGCGCAACCTGTCCAGCACGCTCGAAGCCCGCAAGGAGGTGCGTCGCGAGGTCAAGACGACCATGGCTCAGGCCGTGTACACCGGCTACCTGATCGGCGCGATGGGTGTCGGCATGCTGTTCCTGGTCAACTACATCATTCCGAACGGGCTCGCGACCATGACCTCCGATCCGGTCGGCCTGGTCATCCTCGTCATCAGCACGGCACTGTTCGCGACCGGCGTCGTGGTGGTCAACCGGATGAGCAGGATCGACCTGTGATGACCACGCTGCTCGTCCTCGGCTGCGCGGTGGGCGCGGCGCTCTGCACGGTGCTCGCGGCTCGCGGCTGGCTGCTGGTCACGACACAGCCATCGGTGCCGCGGTACTTCTCGATGTCCGAGCGCAGGCGACGAGCCGCCAGGCTGCCCAAGGACGAGAAGGGGCCGCTGAGCAAGATCGTCGAGTCGGTCGGGCGGCCCTTCGCCGGACTGCTGGGTTCCCTGCTCGGCCCCGAGCGCACCGAGCGCTACCGGCAACGGCTGGGGCGGTCGGGTCGCGCCGGTGCGGTGCCGGTCGAGGTCTACCTCGCGAGGAAGGCCGGCTCGGTCATCCTGTTCGGCCTCTTCGCGGTCGTCTTCTTCTTCGCCAGGCAGTGGTTCCTCGGCGTCGTCTTCCTGCTGATCGGGTGGTTCTGGCTCGATCTCATGCTCTGGGCGTACGCCCGCAGGCGCGCCACCGAGATCGAGAAGGCGTTGCCCGACTTCCTCGACGTGCTGTCGGTGACGGTCAGTGCCGGTCTCGGCTTCCGCCGCGCGCTGTGGCGGGTGTGCGAGAGCATGCCCGGCCCGCTCGCGGAGGAGTTCACGCTCGCCCTCCAGCAGATGGACCTCGGCACCAGTCGCAGGGACGCGCTGCGGCAGATCAGGAGCCGCACGTCGTCGCCGACGCTGTCGCAGTTCCTGACCGCGATCCTGCAGGCCGAGGAGCTCGGTGCCCCGCTGTCGGATGCCCTCATCGAGATCAGCGTCGACATGCGGCGCAACACCTCGCAGGAGGCCCGGCGGCGCGCGGCCCGTACGGCGCCACGCATCCAGCTGGTGGTCACGTTCCTGATGGTGCCTGCCGCACTCATCCTGCTGCTCGGCGCCATCATCCTCTCGATGTCCCAGGGAGGAGGAGTCGGTGTTCTCGGTTAGCTCCTCCTACACCCTGCAACCCAGGGCGGCGCAGCTGTGCCGGCTGCTCCTGCGGGTACGGCTCGTCATCGCGCTGTTCGCCCTGCTGCTGCTGGTGACCCACCCGCTGAGCGCGCGCTTCGTCGTCGCGTTCCTCGGCGCGTTCGTCACCTCGCTGCTCGCCTACGTGTTCTGGCGCCGCATCACCCAGGTACTTCAACGACACCCCATCCTCGCCGGCCTCGACGTCGTGGTCTCGTTCATCGTGCTCGGCCTCGGCGGATCGTCGACCCCGTTCCTGCTGCTCACCGTGATCACGTCGGCGATCGCGGGGCTTCTGTACCGGTGGGGAGGCGTGCTCTACATCTCCACGCTGCAGGTGATCTGCTACTTCACGGTCCTGTTCTTCCAACCGGGCTCGACCGAGATGTGGAACTTCCAGACCGTCGTCGGTCAGCCGTTGTACTACCCGCTCGCGGGGTTCCTCGGGGTGTGGGTCCGCCGACTGCTCGACGAGACCGCCTCGACCGACCAGCTGCGGCGGGAGGCGGAAGTCCTCGCGGCGGCGGCCGAGGAGCGGGCACGGCTGGCCCGCGAGATGCACGACTCGCTCGCGAAGACCGTCCGTGGCATCGAGTTCGCCGCGACCGCGCTGCCGCGATGGGTCGAGCGCGACCCGGAACGCGCCGGCACCGAGGCGCGGCGCATCGCGTCCGCCGCGGCCATCGCGTCCAGGGAGGCCAGGGACCTACTGTCGGAGCTGCGGGCGGCCGCCGACGGCGTGGAGCGGCCCCTCGTGCCCACCCTGACGTCCCTCGTCACCGAGTGGTCGGCACGCACGGGCATCCCGACCGAGCTCAGCACCGCGAGCGACGTCGAGCTGCCCGCGCGCAACCGCTACGAGATGACGGCGACCCTCGCCGAGGCGCTCTCCAACATCGAACGTCACGCGGCGGCGTCCCGGGTCTCGGTGACGCTGGCACCCGTCGACGGCACGCTCCGCCTCGTCGTCACCGACGACGGGCGTGGCTTCGCCCTCGAACAACGAGACGAGCTTGTGCGGGAGGGCCACTACGGGCTCCTCGGCATGAGCGAGCGCGCCAGGCGCGCGGGCGGCGCCCTGACGGTCGACTCGCATCCCGGTCAGGGCACGACGATCACGCTCTCGGTGCCGCTGCCGGACCCGACCTCCACCGCCCGCGGCCACGTCGATCCGTCGACACCGGCTCCACCCGTTCCATCCACCCACGAACCGGTCAAGGCACGGTGACATCAGGCATGCTTCGCGTCATGGTCGTGGACGACAACCCGATCGTCCGATCCGGTCTGGTCTCGCTGCTGGAGGCGAGCGGTGAGGTCGAGATCGCGGCCGAGGCCACCGACGGCCGGCAGGCCGTCGATCTGGCGTCGACCTTCGACGACCTCGACCTCATCCTGCTCGACGTGCGCATGCCGGAGATGGACGGTGTCGAGGCGGTCAAGCAGCTGAGCGGGCGCTGCACCGTCGTCATGCTCACCAACACCGAGGACGCCTCGACCGTTCAGGCCGCGATCCGCAACGGGGCAAGCGGGTACCTCGTGCACGGCACCTTCGGCGTCGACGAGCTCCAGACCTACATCCGCTCCGCCGTCGCGGGTGCGAACCCACTCTCTCCGCCCGCCGCCGCAGCCGTCATGAGCGCTCTTCGCGAGTCTCCCGTCGCGACCGCCGCGCCGGCCGACGTCAGCTCCGCCGCGGCGATCGAGGCGATGCTCAGCTCGCGGGAGGCCGAGGTGATGAGCCTGATCACGCAGGGCAAGTCGAACAGCGAGATCGCCGCCGACCTCTTCCTGAGCGAGAAGACGGTGAAGAACCATGTCAACCGGATCTACGCCAAGCTCGGCGTCGCGTCGCGAGGCGCCGCCATCGCACGATGGATCGGCACCGACGTCGCTGCCGGAAGACCGCCGGAGGCAGGTAGCACTGCCGGCTCCGGGGGCCCAGGGACCTAGTCAGACTTGGGCCCCTCCACGTCCCCAAGTTGGGACCCGGGGCCCTTCGCGGAGCGAGCGTGAGGGCATAACTTCGGTGACAACAACAGGGACACACGCACACACTCCCCACAGGAGAAACGATGAACACCAAGATGCTCTCGCTCTACTGCTCCGCACAGATCTCGGTCCGCAACTTCGTCGACACCCAGGCGACAGCGCTCAGGGAGCGTCGGGAGAGCGGCCAGGCGACGCTCGAGTACGTCGCGCTCATCGTTCTCCTCGCCGCGGCGCTCGCGGTCGGCTTCATCGCGATGCAGGGCATCACCAAGGGCCCGCTCGTCGACTTCGTGCAGAACGTGATCAAGGCCGGTCTCAACGCCGCACTCAAGGCGCTCGGGATCACCGTCGAGTAAGACGATCTGACGGCGGCACAGCGGTGAAGCGGTACAAGCGCGGCGAGGAAGGCGGGGTCTACCCCGTCTTCCTCGTCGCGTTCATGGTCGTGATCGCCATGGCGGCGGTGCTGATGCACGTGGGCAAGGCCGGTGACATGCGCACCAGGGCGCAGACGGCCGCCGACGCCGCCGCACTCGGCGCGGTCGCCGAGATCCGCGACCGGGCTCTCGGCCTCCTCGTCCAGGGCATGATCCCCTGGGCCGGCTACAGCCCCGAGACCACCCCCGACGCGGCGCGCAGGTACGCCAAGCGCAACGACGCCACCGTTACCCACGTCGACCACCGCGGCATCTTCGCCAACTACGCTGTCGTCGACGTCCGCGGCGACGAGCGGCTGCAGGGGATCTTCGAGAAGTTCCGCGGCGGACGCGCCGAGGCCGACGCGATCGCCAAGGTCGACTTCCCCGAGTGCACCCCGTTCCCGCTGGCGGATCCGCTGGGCGAGAACCCGGCCGCGATCAGGGGACTCCTGTGCGACGGCACGTACGTGCCGATCGGCTCGAGTCCCAAGACATGGATCCGCCTGTTCACCATCCGGCTCGTCGCGAAGGCTCCCAAGAAGGAGCCGCTCGCGATCAGCCCACTCGGCACCGGCCGGCAGGTCCCGTCATCCGCCGGCAGCGCGGACCTGTGCGCACAGGTCGGCTTCAACGCCGGTTTCCGGGAACGCCACCTGCTCATCACCGCCGTCGCCGTCGCCCTGGCCGAGTCGAGCTGCCGCCCGACCGCCCAGAACACCAACACCAACGGCACGGGCGACTTCGGGCTCTGGCAGATCAACAGCATCCACGGCTATCCGCTGTCGTGCCTCTACAACGCCCAGTGCAACGCCAACGCCGCCTACCGCATCTACAGCGACAGCGGCAACTTCCTGCCCTGGTGCACCTACGAGAAACCCGCCTGCGGCGGCGTCGGCAACGGGTCGTACCGGCAGCACATCACCGCTGCGACGGCGGCCGTCGATCGGCTCGGCAAGGCCTAGGGCGCCCTGGTGTTCCCACCGTGATGTGTAGCTGTGCTTCGGCGGACCCGCGCCGGCGCGTTCAGCCGATCGCGACGTCCTTGAACGTGCCGACGTGCGGGATGGCGACGTCCACGCTGGTCACGTCGTCCGGTGGGGCGGCGAAGGTGGCGTTGAGGTAGAGGGTCTGCCCGCCGGCGACACCACGCGTACCCGAGCACAGACAGTGCATGCCGGACGTGGGATGTGCGGGGTCGCGGTAGCGCGCGGTGAGGTGCTTCTTCTTGTTCTTGCCGTCGACGAGATAGACGCCGCTCACGTTCGACGCGCCACCTCGGCCGAGGTCGTCACCGAAGGTGCCCAGCTCGTCGGTCTCGTTCTTCGCGCCGAAGTCGAGGGTGACGTACGCACCGTTGCGGCGGAGCTCGTAGAGGTGGAAGGTCCACTTGCCCCTGCCGCTCGACCCTGCGGCACCGACGGTCGCGGCCTTGCTCGCGATCGTCTTGCTCGGGGTGGGTATGCCGGTCGCCTGCGGAGCGGACGACGACGGAGTGGCGCTCGGGGCCGACGGAGTGGCCGGCGTCGTCGAGGACGTGCCACCACCGCCGCCCGACCCACCGCAACCGGCGAGCAGCAGGCTGCCACACACGAGCGCCACCACGCCGACCGCCAGCCGCTGCCCTCTCGCCATGACCCTCACCTGCGGTAGACGATCTCGACTCGGCGGTTCAGCGCCCGGCCCTCGGGGTTGTCGCTGCCCTTGACCGTGTTGGCGGCGACCGGGTCCTTCTCTCCGTAACCCTTGGCGGTCAACGTGATCCCCGTACCCGAGAGCAGCGGACCGAGCTCCTTGCGCACGGCATCGGCACGCCGCTTCGACAGCGACAGGTTGTAGGAGTCGGATCCCTTGCTGTCGGTGTAGCCGCGGACCTCGACCGGCCCGCTCGCGTTCTTGCGCAGGATCGCGGCGGCCTCGGCGATGCGTGACCTCGCCTTGCCGGTCAGCGTCGCCTTGTCGAAGGCGAACAGCACGTCGGCGGCGAGGGTGACCTTGCCCTTCTCCTCGCGCACCGACAGGTCGATGTTGGCGGTCTCGGCCGAGATGTCGACGACAGGGGCCTTCGCGGCCGGTGCCGTGGAGTGCGGCTGTGCCACGAGGACGGCCGGCATCGTCTGACCGGGCTCGGGAGTGGGGAGCGGCGTGGCCGGCGGCGCCCCGTCGGTGATCGGGACGTCGCGGAACAGGCCGAACGTGGGCAGGTAGACGCTCATCGTCGACACGTCGACTGCCGGAACGGCGTAGGTCGCCGAGACCAGGGTGGTCATGCCCGTACCGAACTTGGGGTTGGTCGAGCACAGGCACTTGTTGTCCGCGTCACGGGCGACGAGATACGCCTTGCCCGCCTTCATGTCGAGGAGGTTCATGCCGGTCGACTCGTTGAGCGACGGGTCCTGGTCCTCGAGGTCGCTCGGCGCGCTGAGCAGGAAGGTCATGCCCCCGACGAATCCCGCGGGTGCGTCGCCGGCCACCCGCAACCCCACCTGGAGCTGCGCGTTCTCACCGTCTCGGTAGATGCCGTAGACCGATGCGACCAGGTACGTGCTCGCCGCCGGAAACGCCGAGCCTGCCGTGTCCTCGTACGGGACCTGTGCCACGCGCTCGGCGACCGGCTGCCGCTGTCCGTCCGGGGTGGCGGTGTTCGACGCGGGCGAGGAGCTCTGCGGCGCAGAGCTCGACGGTGACGGGTCGTCACCACCACCGAACAGGCCACAAGCGCTGACGCTGACGGCAGCGCCGAGCACGGCAGCCGTCCTGATCGTCCTGCGCACGCGGATACCCATGACAACAGGTGAATCTACCGGACCCGACCACGACTGTCAGGGCGTCGCACACAGGGCAAGACGGGAATGTCGCGTGGGACCGCCTGACGCGAGTGCGCAGGCATTAGGGTCATGCACGTTCGACTGCCGACCGACGACGAGGTGGACGCACGTGTCACTGAGCAGCGCCGGCGTCGTCCGTACGGCCCTCGCATCCCTCGCCTTCACCCTGCTCCTCGTCTTCCTGCTCGCCGCGGTCGCGAACGCCCTCGGCTCCGCCGGGGTGCCCGTCGAGGCCGTGCAGGTCGCCGGGTTCGTGCTCGCGAGCCTGGCCAGGATCTACGCGGGCGTGCTCGGTGGTCGCGCGGCCAGGCGTGCCGACCTTTCGGTCGCCGGCGCGGTGTTGACGGGGACGGTCGGCTGCGCGGTCGGGTACATCGCCTTCGAACTGCTGAACTCCGTGACCGAGGTCGTCCTGCTCGCCAGGGAGCTCACGTTCGGGTGGAGCATGCTCTACGGGATCCTGCTGTGGCTGCCCGCGGGCGCGATCGGCGGCTACCTCGGTGGCCGCCGCAAGGCACGACGCCGCTAGTCCGGTGCCGATGGGTCCGTGGGCCCAGCCCGAATTGGAGCGCAGGACTCTCGTTGCCGGGACGCCGCGGACCTAGTGTGACGGTCATGGTGGGATCGGCGAGATGGCGCAATGCGCGGCGCAACCGTCAACGGGGGGCCGCGACTGTCGAGTATCTCGCCGTCCTGCTCATTCTCGCGTCCTCGCTCTCCGTCGGCCTCGTCACCGGGCTCGCCAAGGGCGCGCTCGTCGACCAGGTGAACTTCGCGCTGTGCAAGAGCATGGTGAAGGCCGTCCGCGTCCTCGGCGTCGAGGTCGAGAACACGTGCGTCGCGCCGATGCCGAAGAACATGCCGCCGTGCGTGACGTACAAGCAGGACCGCCTGTTGGGCGCCAACGGCACGTTCCGCTTCATCCGCGGCGAGCTGACCGGCAAGGACACGATCGTCGACCTCGTCGACCCGGTGACGGGCGACGAGTCGGCCCTCGTCTTCCTGAGCAACGAGGCCGGCGTCGGGCTCGAGTACAACGACAGCGTGTCCAAGGGCAAGTTCACCAGCGCGATGGAGAGCAGGGGTCTGTCGCCCCAGGGGAAGCTCATGCTGCAGGGCGGCACCGGCGTCGTGTACGAGTTCGACTCGCACGAGGACGCGCAGAACTTCCTCGACTCGCGCCGCGGCAACCTGTTCACCCGCGGGCTCGGCGTCATCACCGGCGGCAAGGCCGACGCGCTCTTCGACGGCGCCCGCAACCTCTTCAACGACATCACCGGGAACGACGACGACGATGCTCCGACTCCGTCGGGCCTCACCGCCGATCTCGCCATCCAGGCCGAGGCCGGGCTCAGCTACGAGACCGGCACCCAGAGCCAGACGAACGGCGCGAGCTTCCGCCTCGATGCGACCGCGAACGGCGAGGCGCGCGGGCAGTTCCGCTACAACTTCGACGGTACGTCCCAGATCGAGGTGCGCTTCGAGGGCGAGGTCGGCCTGGAGGGCGGCGTCGGCGCGAACGAGCACCTCAAGGACCAGATCCCCCTGCTCGGCGACCTGAGCGTGACCGGGGGCGGCAACCTCGCCGGCGCGGTCGGCTACCGGCTCCGGTTCGACAAGCACGGCAACCCGACGCAGTTCGTGCTCACCACCGAGTCCGGCGGCGGCCTCCAGTGGAAGGCCGGCGCCAACCGCGGCCACGCCGGCGGCCAGGACGGCGAGCTGACGGTCAACACGTACACGCTCGACCTGACCAACCCGGAGAACATGGACGCCTTCGCGGACTCGTTCCCGGCGCTCGCGGCGGGTCAGCTCGCGAGCCCGATCTCGCCCGTCGCCATCCTCACGACCGACAACCCGATCTCGCGGCGGCTGAAGGAGAACAGCGTCCAGTACGAGCAGGTGTACGACACCGAGGGCGACATGCTCGGCGTCGACTCACCGGACAGCGCGAACGAGAAGGGCCTGAAGATCAAGGGCGTCGGGATCGGCTTCAACGACGAGACCGCCAAGCGGACCCTCAGGACCGCCCGCTACATCGACCACAGCCAGCCCGGCTCGACCTGGCAGAATCTCGCCAAATGCGAGGGTTGACGAGACGGGATCGAGGCAGTGGCCCACGCGGCACCGGGGCGCTGCGTACGGCCGGCGCCCTCGTGCTGCTGCTGGCCGTGGTCGCCGGCTGCCGCGGCGGTGAAGGGCCCGAGGCGTCGCCGTCGCCCACCGTCACGCCGCTGCCGGGCAGCGTCCAGGTCAGGGACTTCAGCTTCGTCCCGCCGGACGGCCTGACCAAGGTCGGGGAGCGCAGCAAGCAACAGAACACCAACGCCAGCTACGAGATGGTCGGCACGGCCAAACCACCGATGTCGCCGCCACGGTTCGACGTCTTCGTGGAGAAGGGCGACGTCGGCTCGGCGAAGGTCCGCGCGGCGGCGATCGTCGACCTGGCAAACCTCCAGCTCGACGACGCGAAGATCGTGCGGAACGAGCGCGTCAAGGTGCCCGGCGCCGTCGACGCGCGACTGATCGAGATCACGTTCGTCTGCGGGGGTACTTCCGGCAAGGCGAAGATCCCGTGCCGGCAGTTCGAGGTGCTCGTCCAGACGGCGCAGAAGCCGCAGTACGGCCTGCGCTACGGCATGCCGCAGAAGCATTACGACAAGGCCGCCGTCGACGCGCTGACCGACTCCCTGCGGGTCATCGCCTGACCCCGCGGCCTCGACACGTGAACGGCACCCTCACCCCATCGGGGCACGGTGAGGGTGCCGTTCACAGGTGCGCTCCGAGGATCGTCAGTGGAGTCACCTCACCGACGTGGACTGCGAGCCTATTGACGAGTCAGTGCCAGGCGTGGCTCTGGCGACGCGTGCTACTGACAACTCAGCTGAGCCGCGCGAGGAGTGCGGAGGCTGCGATCACGAGGACGAACAGCGCGATGGCGAAGCCCGCGGCGTACGCCACGACGCCGGCGCCCCTGGCGGTGTCGACGTACGCCTCGGCCGGGTCACGCGGGTCGTACGCCACGCGCACCCGCTGGCCGGCCTCCGCCACCGGCGGGTTGGACGCCACGCGGCTCTCGGTCTGCACCTCGCGGCCGTCGGTCGTACGGAAGGCCAGCACCGGCGCGTACGTCGTGGGACGGCGACCTGCACGGGCCGTGCCCGAGTCGCGCGTGCGCACGTCGACCACGACACCGGGCACGCGGACGGCCCTGCGCCGCCCCGCGACCTGGCGCACCAGGCCGGTGCCGGTCACGACGGTGAGGAAGAACGAGCCGACCGTGATGATGACGGACGCGAGCAGCACGTAGTCGAGGTCCATCGGGTCACCTGGTCGCGTCGTACTCGATCTCGAGCCGGTCACCGCGGGAGACGCCCCACCGTTCGAGCGCACCCCACTCGGCCTCGAGGACATGCCGCGCCCGCAGCCGGTTGCGACCGAGTCGGTTGCGTTTCATCCGCACGATGGCGATGACCGTCCACGACCTGTCGAGGTAGGCCACGTCGAGGGGGAAGCGCATCTGGAACGTGTGCACTCCACTGCACGGACTGATCAGGAACGCGCCCTCGACGCCGTTCCTGCCGAGCAGCCCGCGGGTGCGCTTCTTGTGCGACGCGGCGACCTCGAGCGGCGCGATGCGGGTGCCGTCCTTCTTCAGCCAGCCGCGCCCGTTGTGCAGCTTCACCGTCTGCCCGTCCCTTCGTGCTCAGTTGACGAGGATCGCGATCAACGCACCCGCCAGCATGAACGGCCCGAACGGGATCGCCGTCTTCCTGGTACCCCGCCTGCTGATGACCAGCGCGAGGGCGAAGAGCCCGCCGAGCAACACACCGTAGAACGTGCCGGCGAAGCACGCCCCGGCCCCCAGCCAGCCGAGGTAGATGCCGAGGAGGCCGGCGAGCTTCACGTCACCCCACCCGAAGGCGCCGGGACCGATCAGGCCGCTGAGCAGGAACAGCAGGGCGTACAGCACCCACAGCACGGCCATGCCGACCACGGCGGTGAGCAGGGACCACCAGCCCTCGAAGAACGCGGCGCCGGCGAGGAGCGCGAGCGCGATCGGGTAGGACGGCAGGGTCAGCCGGTCGGGCAGCCGGTACTCGACCACGTCGATCGCGGCGAGTGCCACACCGACGACGGCGAAATAGAGGTAGGCGGGCAGTGCCGGGGTGAGACCGAACCGCAGGGTGAACGCGACGAACGCCCCGGCGCACGCGAGCGGCACGAGCACGTCGCGGGGCCCGGTGACCGCGGGCCGCCACGCGGCTCGCAGCGACCGCCCGGCGATCCTCGCCGCCACGAGAACGCCGGCCACCAGTCCCGCGAGACCGGCCAGCACGGGCCACATGTACGTCAGCACCGTCGCCACCTCTCCTGTCCCGGCAATCTACCGAGCCGGCGGCTGCCGCGGTGCCGCTCACCACGGCGCTGTGGACGGTCGGGGTCCTAAGCTTGGCCGTGGCACCCGCGTCACCATGCGTGGGCGAAGGACAGGAGACAACAACCATGTCTGAGTCCGACCGCATCGAGACCTACCAGGTCCAGTCGGAGACGGTCATACCACGGACGACCGGGGTGTTCGCGAGGCACACCGGGCACGAGCAGGTCGTCTACTGCCACGACGAGCCGAGCGGGCTGCGGGCGATCATCGCCATCTACAGCACCGCACTCGGTCCCGCACTCGGCGGCACCCGCTTCCATCCGTACCTCGACGAGACCGACGCGCTGGACGACGTGCTCAACCTCTCCCGCGCCATGGCGTACAAGGCGGCCATCACCGGCCTCGATCTCGGCGGCGGCAAGGCCGTGATCATCGGTGACCCGAGCGTGCACAAGACCGAGGCGTTGCTGCGAGCGTACGGTCGGTACGTCCAGTCCCTGGGTGGCCGCTACCTCACCGCCTGTGACGTGGGCACCTACGTCGAGGACATGGACGTCGTCGCGCGCGAGTGCCGCTATGTCACCGGACGCTCCACCGAGCACGGCGGCGCCGGCGACTCGAGCGTGCTCACCGCATACGGCGTGTTCCAGGGCATGCGGGCCGCCGCGGCACGCGTCTGGGGCTCCCCCGAGCTGCGCGGCCGGCGGGTCGGCGTGGCCGGCGTCGGCAAGGTCGGCAGGCACCTGGTCGAGCACCTGGTCGACGACGGCGCTCGCGTGGTGGTGACCGACGTCGCCACCGAGCGCCTCGAGCGGCTCACCGCGGCCCACCCGGGCGTCGAGACGGCCGACGACACCGCGGCCCTCGTCCGGCTCCCCCTGGACGTCTACGCGCCGTGCGCTCTCGGTGGCGCGCTCGACGACGACACCGTGCAGATCCTGTCCGCGGCGGTCGTGTGCGGCGCCGCGAACAACCAGCTCGCCCGCCCGGGCATCGAGAAGCTCCTCGACGAGCGACGCATCCTCTACGCGCCGGACTACGTGGTGAACGCCGGTGGGCTCGTCCAGGTGGCCGACGAGATCGAGGGCTTCAGCTTCGAGCGGGCGAGGAAGCGGGTCGAGGGCATCTACGCCACGGCGTCGCAGGTCTTCGCGGTCGCGACCGAGGAGAACGTCCCCCCTTCCGTCGCCGCCGACCGGATGGCCGAACGCCGGATGAGCGCGATCGGCCGCCTCCGCGGTATCCACATCGGGTGAGCATCGGACGACAAACGGCCATGTGCCGTCGCCGACTCGACCGTCGACACGATACGGTGGGACTCAACCAGACCGGCCAACCCGTGCGGCCGGAACGTGACTCATGTACGCGAATCGGGGTTGCAAGCCCCGCGTTGAGGGGGTCGAGCCAATGGGGCGCGGCCGGGCAAAGGCCAAGCAGACGAAGGTCGCCCGCAAGCTCAAGTACAGCAGCGGTAACACCGACCTGTCACAGCTTGCTGAAGAGCTAGGCGCGGCGTCGCCGACTCCACCGCCGAGGGCGGACGAGCCGGCGGACCGCGGCGACGAGGCTCGATACACCGACGACGACCTCGTCGCGAAGTACTCCGACTACGCCGACGACGTCGACCGCCGCTGACCAGGCGTCGGCTGAGGTACGGCTGCGCCGGTCAGCTCGGGTGAGCCCCGGTCAGACGCACCTCGCCGGCTCCGGCGACCACCTCACCGGCGACCCAGGCGGGCACCTTGCGCCCGACCAGCACCGCGAGGGCACGGTCGACGTCGCCCTGAGCCAGCACGGCCAGCATGCCGACGCCGAGGTTGAACGTCCGCTCCATCTCCTCCCGGTCGATGCGTCCGCGAGCCTCGATCAGCGCGAAGATCGCCTGGGGGGTCCAGGTGGACCTGTCGACGACCGCGTCGAGCGTGGCCGGGAGCATCCGGGCGAGGTTCGCCGCGAGGCCACCGCCGGTGACGTGCGCGAACGCGTGCACCTCGGTCTCCGCGGCCAGGGTGAGGCAGTCCTGCGCGTAGATCCGGGTCGGGACGAGCAGCTCGTCACCGAGTGAGCGGTCGAGCTCGTCGGGCTCCGCGTCGAGCGTCATGCGCCCCATCCGGAGCAGTGCGTGCCTGGCCAGGGCGTACCCGTTGGAGTGCATGCCGGACGAGCCGAGTGCCACGACGACGTCGCCCGGACGGACCCGTTCCGGCCCGAGGATGGCGTCCTCGTCGACGATGCCGGTGCCAGCACCCGCCAGGTCGTACTCCTGCGGCTGCATGATGCCCGGGTGCTCGGCCGTCTCGCCGCCGACGAGGGCGCAGCCGGCGATGCGGCAACCGGCGGCGATACCGCCGACGATCGCCGAGATCCGCTCCGGCACGACCTGGCCGCACGCGATGTAGTCGGTCATGAACAGCGGCTCGGCACCGCACACGACGAGGTCGTCGACCACCATGCCGACGAGGTCCTGGCCGATCGTGTCGTGCCGGTCGAGTGCCTGCGCGACGGCGAGCTTCGTGCCGACGCCGTCGGTCGAGGTCGCGAGCACGGGCGACTTGTACCTGCTCGTATCCAGGCGGAACAGGCCGGCGAACCCGCCGAGGTCGCCGAGCACCTCGGGCCGGGTCGCCGACCTGACCTGTTCGGCCATCAGGGCGACCGCCCTGTCACCCGCGTCGATGTCGACACCGGCCTCCGCGTACGTCGCCGCCCCGCCGGTGTCGTCAGTTCCCGAGCTCATGATGAGGTCTCAGCTCCCGCCGCCTGCTTCTCGACCGTCCACGTGCCCTCGAGGAGGTGCTTGCCCAGCGCTCCCTCCTCGGGGAGCGGGATCGGGTAGTCACCGTCGAAGCAGGCCATGCACAACCGGTCCTTCGGGATGGTAGTCGCCTCGATGAGACCTTCCAACGAGATGTACCCGAGCGAATCGGCTCCCAGCGAGGTTCGGATCTCGTCGACGGACAGGCCGGCGGCGATCAGCTCGGCGCGCGAGGCGAAGTCGATCCCGTAGAAGCACGGCCAGCGCACCGGTGGGCTGGCGATCCGGATATGGACCTCGGCCGCGCCCGCCTCGCGGAGCATCCGGACGATCGCGCGCTGGGTGTTGCCACGCACGATCGAGTCGTCGACCACGACCAGCCGCTTGCCGGCCACGGCCTCACGCAGCGGGTTGAGCTTCAGCCGGATGCCGAGCTGACGGATGGTCTGGCTGGGCTGGATGAAGGTGCGGCCGACGTAGGAGTTCTTGGTGAGCCCCTGCCCGTACACGATCCCGCTGGCCTGGGCGAACCCGATGGCCGCGGGTGTACCGGACTCCGGGGTGGGGATCACCAGGTCGGCGTCGGCCGGTGCCTCCCCGGCGAGCCGCCGGCCGATCTCGACCCGGCTCGCGTGCACGCTGCGGCCCGCGATCGTGGTGTCGGGACGGGCGAGGTAGACGTACTCGAAGATGCATCCCTTGGGCGCGGGCTCGGCGAACCGCCGCGACCGCAGGCCGTGCTCGTCGATGATGATCATCTCGCCGGGCTCGACGTCGCGGACGTACGCCGCGCCGAGGATGTCGAGCGCACAGGTCTCGCTGGCGACGGCCCACCCGCCCGCGAGGCGGCCGAGCGAGAGCGGCCGGACGCCCTGGGGGTCGCGGGCGGCGTACAGGGTGTTCTCGTCCATGAACACCAGCGAGAACGCGCCGCGGACGGCGGGCAGCAGCTCCATCGCCGCCGCCTCCACTGAGGTGTCCTGGTTGCGCGCGAGCAGCTCGGTGAGGACTCCGGTGTCGGTCGTGGACTCCTCCCCCAGGCCGGGGAACATCACGGCCTCGGCCATCACCTTGCGCGCGCGGCGCGACAGCTCCTCGGTGTTGGTGAGGTTGCCGTTGTGGGCGAGTGCCACGCCCCCCATGCCCGTCGAGCGGAACGTCGGCTGCGCGTTCGCCCACACCGAGGAACCGGTCGTCGAGTACCTGCAGTGCCCGATGGCGACGTGTCCGGACAGGGAGGCGAGCGTCGACTCGTCGAATACCTGGGCCACGAGGCCCATGTCCTTCACCACGAGGATCTGACGCCCGTCGCCGACGGCGATGCCCGCCGACTCCTGCCCGCGATGCTGCAGGGCGTAGGTGCCGAAGTAGGCGAGCTTGGCGACCTCCTCGCCCGGAGCCCAGACACCCAGCACACCGCAGGCATCCTGCGGTCCACGGTCGGAGGGATCGATCTCGTGCGTCAACCTGCCGTCGCGCGAAGACACGTCCGCAGTCTATGCAGACGCGGTGCCGGCTGCCGCCGGAGGGAACCGGGACCGCGGAAACATGCGTCGACTCCGCGGGTCTGGACCCACTACCCTACGTGCATTCATCGGTCCGGCAGTCTGGTCGGATCTCGAGGGGAGCTCAGGTGCGAGCTAGTGTCATCACCGCAGTGGTCTTCATGGCGATCTGGCTGGTGGCCGGGATCGCCTGGGACACGACCATGGGCTACCTGCTCATGGGTCTCATCGCCTGGGGCGCGGTCGGGTTCATCGCCGCGATGCTGGTGAGCCGGGTCGTGGCCGGCCGCAGGGACGAGGCCGACGAGTACGAGTAGAGCGGCGCGCCCGCGGCTACGCGGATGACCGGTGCGATCCCACGGAGCGAGACGGGCGACGCCCACGGGTGTCGTCCGCACCCGCGGCGACGGGGACGAACGCCAGCAGCAGGCCGACGACGGCGACGTAGGTGCCCACCGTCGCTCCACCAGGGGTGAGCTGGGTCGACGCACCGACACCGACGAGCACGGTGAGGCCCACGCCGGCGGCGTACGCGTGCCAGCCGTACGTCCAGCGGTCGGCTGTCGCGAGCGCCGCGCAGGTGACGGCCAGCAGCCCCACCATGATCGCCACGCCGGTCGGGCTCAGCGAGGCGTAACGCTCCACGTCGGCCAGCCCGAGTTCCAGCACGTCCTCGCGGGGCTCACTCGCCCGGCCCCACGGGAGCACCAGCGACGCGGCCGTGAGCGCGAGCCCGACGGCGCCGAGCGCACGGACGTCGGCGCCGTCGGCCTTCGAGCGGTCGAGCCGGTCACGGAGCTCCGTGACCCGCGCGGCGGCGGCCTGGAGCCGTTCGGCGAGCGCGGGAACGCGCGGGTCATCACTCATCGGCCGACATCCGCACCCGGACGACGCCGGCGGCGCCCGCGAGATAGACCGTGTCACCGTCGACGGCCACGTCGACGGGGCGCCCGATGCTGCCGGTGCCGGGATCGGCGTCCACTCCCCCGCCGATCGGGCCGGCCGTGCCGTCGCCGGCCGCGACGTCGGTGCCACCGGTGGGTCGCACCCGCAGCAGCAGGCCGGCCAGGTCCCCTTGTGGCAGGGCGTACACCGTGCCGTCTCCCGCGACGCCGAAGTCGGTGACGCCGACGTCAGGACGGTCGTCGGGGTTGCCGGACAGCGTGGGGACGACCTGGTACGGCGGTAGCACCGCACTGCTGCGCCGGGTGATCACCGGCTCGGGCTCGGCCCCGTCACCGGACAGCCGGTACACCCCGCTCTCGGAGCCGGTGGGGCGGAGTCCGTACCACTGGTCGCCCTCACCCCGGACGAGTGCGCTGAAGTCCCCGTCCCACGGGAGCCGGTCGAGCTTCGTGCCGTCGAGCCGGAACGTCTCGGATCCCGACGAGAACACGACGGTGCGATCGCGGGCGTCGTATGCCGCCCCCGAGACTCCCTCGCCGCGGAGCGGGAGCCCGGTGTCGAACGACTCGCCCGCATTGCTCGTGACCAGCGGTTCGACGTCGCCGCGCCGGTCCACGAGGAAGAGCACGGCGCCGTCCGGATCTCCCCCGGAGTACCCGCACCACACGAGCAGTTGGTCACCTGCCGGGGCGATGCCGCCGATCTCGGCGTCCGCCGGCGGCTCGAACACCCGGCGGCCGCGCCCGCCGGAGGAGACGTACACGGCCTCGTCGGTGGCGTATGCGAATCTCTCGCGACCGAGCGACGCCACGTGCAGTGCCGGCGCCTCGGTCAGCCGGGTCACGTCGTCGACCTGGCCGGGAGCGACGACCTCACGGCACGCGCCGGGAGTCACGCGTCCTGCCGCGCTCGACGGGATGCGGTAGACCTCGCCGGTACCCATGGCGGACGCGTACGCGTTGCCGGCGGCGTCGGTGGTGAGGGCCTGCGACGGCAGGAAGCCGGGATCGAGCTCGGCCAGGCCGCCGTCCGCCCGCAGCACCCGCAGCCGTACCTGCCCCCGGAATCCGAGCTGCTCCCTCGACCTGGTCTCGGCCACCAGGACCGAGCCGTCGGGCCTGGCCAGCATCGCGGTAACGGGTCCCACGTACGAGTCGACCGCGCTGCCGGTCGCGCAGGCGGGATCGAGTGGTCCGCCGGCCACGGTGTCGATGGTGCCGTCGGGGTCGATCGCGCGGATGCGACGGTTGCCGCTGTCGGCGACGTAGACGGTGCCGTCTCCGGTCACGGTGAGGGCGCTCGGCTCGTCCAGCATGGCCTCCGTCGCGGGCCCGCCGTCACCGGCGAACCCGGCCGCGCCGGTGCCGGCCACCACCCGCAGGTCGTTGTCGCCCACCCGGCCGGCCCGCACGGCGCCGGCGTCGAGGGCGTAGACGCGGTTGTCGTCGGTCGCGACGTAGACGGTGCCGTCGGCTGCGACGGCGAGGTCGTACATGGTGCCGACGGTCTCGCTGGTCAGCACACTGCGGACCGCGCCCGACCGCCGTTCGTAACTGAAGAGGTCGTCGTGGCCCTGGCCGAGCACCCGCCCGTCGCCGGTGGCGACGAGACGCCGGGGTATCGGCACGTCCTCACCGGCGGGTGCCGGCCAGAGGCGCAGGCGGCCGCTGCGACCGACCTCGACGATGCGAGTCGACTGCGCGATCAGCAGGTCACCCGACGGCTCGACCGCCATGGGCGAGGCCGGCCGCAGCTGCGCGCGCGTGGCGGGCCCGCCGAGCACCCCGCGTGCCGAGTCGGACCTCGCGCCCGCGACCTTGACGACCTCGTCGGCGGGCGGCTGCTCGTCCGTCGCCGTGAGGAAGGAGACGGCCGACCCCGCACCCACGCCGACGACGACCGCCAGCGTGCCCCCGAGCAGAGATCGGCGCCAGGTCACGAGCCGTCCTCCGAAGCGAGCATCGCAGCGGTCCGAAGCGCACACCTCAGCCACCCACCCAGCGAGCGAGGAGCGGAACGGAGGAGGACAGCGGGGAACACAGTCACGAGCCGTCCTCCGAAGCGAGCATCGCAGCGGTCCGAAGCGCACACCTCAGCCACCCACCCAGCGAGCGAGGAGCGGAACGGAGGAGGACGGCGGGGAACACAGTCACGGGACCCTCGCCGCCCAGAACCCGAACCGGGTGGCCGCGAGTGCGCCGCACCCGGCGAGGACCAGCGACAGGGCGAGGCCGGCGTAGAGACCCGCGGCCGGGCCCGCGACGCCGCTGATCGCCGACGAGGAGTCGACCACGCGCCACCACGACCAGCCCGTGGCCGCCGCGAGTGCGAGGCCGGCGCCGGTCACCGCCCAGGCCATGGTCGCGCCGACGTCGCGGAGCGTGAGCGCGACGGCGACGATGACGACCGTGACCACGTACAGCAGCCGGAACGCGACGGTGCCGTCGGTGTGCAGGCCGAACGCGACGCCGGCGAGGTCGGCGTTCTCGAAGCGCGCCCACGGCAGCAGCAGGGTGACGCCGTCGGCGACGAGGACCGCGAGGGTGAGCCACCACAGCCAGACGCGCCGGGGCAGGGCGGCCACGCGTCCCTCCAGCTCGGCGACGTCGTGCTCGACCTGCTGGACGAGCTGCGCGAGCCGGGTGACGGTGGGCTCGTCGTCGGAGACGGAGTGCTCACTCATGGCGATCCTCGACCGGTAGGTGGGCGGAGAGGTCGGCACGGCCTCCGGTGGCACGGACGCGGGCGTCGCCGAGTGCCGTGTGCCAGTCGAGGCGACCGGTGGCCAGCAGCAGCCAGGTCACGGGATCGGTCTCGACGACGTTCGGCGGCGTGCCGCGGGTGTGACGGGGGCCTGCGACGCACTGCACGGCGACGTACGGCGGGACGCGCAGCTCCACGGACCTCCCCGGTGCCCGCCTGGCCAGCGTGCGGGCGAGATGGCGGACGGCCGCCGCGAGATCGGCCCGCGCCGGCTCCTCGTCCGCGTCGAGCGCCGCGACGACCCGATGCACCGTGGCATCGAGGTCGACCGCAGGCTGACTCGGCATGAGGACAGTTTATGGCGTGCGTGCGCGGCGACGACGGCTTCACCTCACGGACCCGGACCTCACCTCGTCCCTGCACGAGGTGAAGTCCCCGTTGATCACGTCAACCACTGGGGGACCCTGGCGGGCCATCCCCTACGGGTGAAAAGTAGGGGGTGGCCCGCGGTGTCCCTGGCGACGGCGTGATCACAACGGTGCGGTAGAGCCCGCACGTCA
>WHST01000046.1 GCA_009379955.1 Streptosporangiales bacterium
TCCAGCCCGTCGATCGCGACGTCGCAGCTGGCCCACTCAGCGGCCGACAGCTTGCTCATCGGATCGATGGCCCGGTTGGCGACCAGCGCGAACAGCACCCGCTCCACGTCAGTGGTGAATCGGCGGGACCCCAGCACCTTGCGCAGCGCGGTATCCACGTCGAGCGCTCGCCACAACCCGTCCAGCAGGTGCACCGTCCCCACCGGACGCGACGCGGCGACCCGCAGCCCGTCCCCGGCCAGCTGTCCAGCTTCGGCCGGCGTCCCGGCCTCGGGTTCGCCGAGGTAACGGTTGATCGAGGTGACCAGGCGGCGCAGCCCGTCGTTGTCGAGCTGATCTTCCCGCCCGAGGTTGAGCAGTACCTGCGCCTGGGTGACCCCGTCGACCCTCTGGTTGTGCGCCAGCTGCACATAACCCACCCAGCCGGTCCTTCGGCACCAGCCGCGGTTCGAAGGTGGCGTCACGGTCGTGCGGCATGTCTAACCCGACCTCGCTGGCCACCGTCTTCAGCGTCGTCCCGTTCCGCGAGTTCGCTGCCACGGCCGGGTCATGCTTGCCAGTGGGGTCGGTTAGGTGCGCGATGCCGGTGTTGCCTCCGGTCCGTCTCCAAGGGCCGCATGAACAGGACGTGCGGATTCACCGTATCCGGCCGCCACGGTATGTGGAGGTAGGCCGTCTGATCCCTTGGACGAGAGCATCAGCCCAGGTCAGGGCGTTTGGCGAGCGTCTCGTCGCAGGTGAGCGGTTTCCACTCAGGTAGCAGATGTGGTCGAATCCGGGTGTGAAGCGACGAGGTCGGCACTGCCACGAACGTGGGCCGGTGCAGCTGCGGGCGGGATCGTTAGTGGAGGCCGTGTGGTTGAGCGGGTAGCAGGGTCTGCCGATGCCTGAAACACGCTGGGCACTGGTGACCGGTGGGTCGGGCGGACTGGGTGCCGAGACCGCGGTGGCGTTGGCTGCGCGCGGCTTCGACGTTGTTGTGGCCTACGGTCGGAGGGCGGACGTCGCAGAAGGTGTCGCGGAACGTGTTCGAAACGGTGGAGTGGATGCTGCGACCGTCCGGCTCGACCTCGATGACCCGTCCGCCTGCGCTGCTGTCGTCGGCGCGCTTGTCGGTGAGCGGGGCGCGCCGAGTGCGGTGGTGCACGTGGCTGGAGCGTTGTTGAGATCCAGTCTTGCGGACACCAGCGACGAGGCGCTTGATCGCATCTTCCGGGTCAATGTGTTCGCGCCCTTCGCCATCGACCGGACGGTGGCGCCGGGGATGCGAACTCAGCCTTCGGGCGGTTCGATCATCCATGTGGCCTCGGTCATCGGTCCGTTGGGAAGCCGGCACCGGACTGCGTACGCCGCGTCGAAGTCAGCGCTCATCGGGCTCACCCGAGCGCTTGCGGTCGAGCTCGCGCCGACCATCCGTGTCAACTGCGTACTCCCCGGTCTCTTCGACACCGAGATGAACGACGCTTTGCGCGCCGATCCAGCTGCGCTCGCCAGTGTCGCAGCGCGGATCCCGCAAGGTCGGCTTGGTCGGCCTGCCGAGTGTGGTGCGGTGGTGGCATTTTTGGCCGACAACGAGGCGAGCTACGTCACCGGTACCTGCCTCGAGGTCGACGGGGGCCTTACCTACCGCCTCGCGGTGCCGTCGTCGGACTCCGGCACCTAGGGCGGATCCCCAACCGGCCTGGGTACCCTATTGTTCCAGGTCGGACTGGCGTTCACGCGTCAGACGGAGGTACTGCGGAGCCCGACGCCGATCCGGGTCCAACGGTGCTCTCCAGGTACTCACCGTTGGAGGTTTGATTGACACAGCGCTCGACACATGGCCTGACGCCCGCGCCCAACCGCACCTCCGTGAGTCATGTTCTCGACGAGCTGCGTGAGGCCATCAGCTCGGGCGAGCTGCCGCCTGGCACGCGGTTGATCGAGCGTGACCTCGCGGATCGATTCCAGTTGTCCCGTGGACCGATCCGTGAGGCGGTCAGGGCGCTCAGCTACGAGGGGCTGGTCACGGTCCGACCGAACCGTGGTGCTGTTGTCAGCGCCATCGCCGCGGAGGATGTGCTCGAGGTCTACGTTCTGCGTGCAGTGCTCGGATCGGTGGCCATCCGGCAACTCATCGGTGCGGACATGGTGACCGAAAACGTCGTGAGCAGGCTGCGTAAGCTCGCCGACCATGCGAAGAAGGCGAGTGTCCGCGGCAAACAGGCGAGCCTGGTCGACGCCGACCTAGCTGTGCAACAGGGGATCATGGATGCCTGTGGACTTCGTCGGGTCGCTTCACGCTTCGTCGAAACGACCACTGAGGTTCGGATGTTCGTCGCCACATCCGGGGTCCGGTATGTCGACGTCGATCAGATCCTCAAGGAACACGACGCACTACTCGCCGCGATAAGGGCCAAGGACGCCCACCTCGCCGAGACGCTCTGGCACGAGCGGATGCACACCGCGGTCAAGGAATTCCTTGCGCTGACCCCCGACGGCGAGACGATCGCCAACGATCGGCCGTGGTTGTGGCAACTCCTCTGACGTCCCTGCTCTGACGGGCGATCGATCCCGCAACTGCGGCATGCTTCGACCCGCCCACGCCGGTCAAAGATGCGAGCTCGATTCGTGAATCGGGACAAAACAACCGGCAACCAAGAGTCTTGACAGGGTCATCGGGCCTGGGCAGGATGGCAGACAATCTACGATCGCGACTACGAGATTGGTTGACTGGAAGGCGAGCCCGATGGACGTTGTGCTCCCCAAGAACTCATTGACCATGACAGAGGCGGAACTCGTCGCATGGCACGTGAGCGAGGGGGAGCACGTCGAGATCGGCACGCGACTGTTCACGATGGAGACCGCGAAGGCGCAGGTCGACATCGAGGCGTCGGCAGCTGGCGTGGTGTGCCGGATCCTGCGTCGGGAAGGTGAGGTCGTCCTTGCCGGAGACGTTGTGGCGGAGCTCGCCGTCGATGAGCCCGCTACCACTGGATGGGAGGATTCCTCTCCTGTCGCACAGCGCAAGGTTGCGAGCGGAGCCGCAAGTCTTGCCCGCGAGCTGGGTATCGACCTCGAGGTCGTCCGCGGAACCGGCACCGGCGGGCGGGTTCTCGAAGAGGATGTCATCCACGCCGCCGGGACGGTCGCTGAAGGAGCGCTGACGGACGCGTCCCCGCCGCAACCGACGTCGAAGCCTGCTGACCCCACGGGCGAGGCCGGAGTGCTGCGGACTGAACCTGTCACGATGTCGAAGGCTCGTCGGTCCGGGCTACGACTCACCGAGTCAGTGGGCACCGTGCCTGTCTTCCATCTCGCTGGCAGGCTCGACTTCGCCCCGGTCTGGGATGCCATGGTGGCGGACGGTGCGTCGGTCACCGATGTCCTCGTCCAGGGATGTGCACGTGCTCTGCGTCGCGTACCCATCGCGAACGCGTGCATTCAGAACGGTGAGGTATGGCGGTATCTCGACATCCGGGTGGCGGTACTGACCCGCTCCGGCGATGCGTTGGTCCCACTCGTATTCGCCGATCCTGATCGTCGCGCCTTGCACACACTCCACCATGTGCGTCGGGAGCTGATGGGGCACCTCGGCGTCACGCCGCTTCCAGTCGACGCAACGAGGTCGCCGACCTTCGTGATATCCAACATCGGCAGAACCGGTGTGACGTGGTTCTCGACGGTCCTGTTCCCCGGCACGGCACTTACCCTCGCATTGGGCGGGCTTCGCTCCGATCGCACTGCCGATGCCGTACTCACCTGCGATCACCGGATACTCGACGGCGTCGATGCCGCGGAGTTCCTGGAGTCAGTCGCGGCCGAAATCGCTGACGTCAGACCTGGATCGGAGGTCGCGTGATGGTCACTGCTCCCACGGCATCGAACCGAATCGGCACGGAGGTCGCGCTCGGGATGCTCCGCACGATGCTTCTCATTCGACGGTTCGAGGAAGCGATGGTCGACCTCTACCAGCGCAACCTCATCCCGGGGTTCATTCATCCTGCGATCGGGGAGGAAGCGGTGCATGCGGGGGTGCAAGCGCACCTCCGCGGCGTCGACCACGTCGCGGCCACCCACCGCGGTCACGGACCGGCCATCGCAAAAGGCCTTGATCTGCAGGGAATGATGGCCGAGGTTCTGGGTCGCCGGGATGGTTTGCTCGGTGGGCGTGGTGGGTCGCTCCACGTGGGGGACTGGACGCAGCGTTGCCTGCCGGCTTCACCGTTGGTAGGCGGGAACATCGCCACGATGACAGGGGTCGCCCTCGCGCATCGAGACTCCGGCGACGGGGGTGTCGCCGTCGCGTACTTCGGCGATGGTGCGCTCAACCGTGGCTCGTGTCACGAGGCCGTCAACCTCGCCGCAATCTGGCGCTTGCCCGTGGTGTTCGCGGTCATCGACAACGGGTGGGCGATCTCGGTGCCTCGCTCGTACGCGACAGCCGGAGCTCTTCCCGACCGGGCACGAGCGTATGGAATACCAGGCGAGGTGGTCGACGGGAAAGACGTACTGGCTTGTTACGAGGGCGCGGGGAACGCGGTCGCGCGAGCGCGTGACGGCGGCGGCCCGAGCATGTTGTTCTTCGATTGTCCACGCGGCTATGGGCACGAAGAAGGTGATGCGCAGGAATATCGGGACCGCGCCGAATACGACGCCGCACGCGCACGCGATCCGATACCAGCAGCAATCGCTACCTTACGCGCGATGGGCGTACTGACCGACGAGCTGCTCACCGAGCTCCGTCAGGATGTCGAGTCGCAGGTGAGCCGGGCCGTCAGGTTCGGCATGGAGAGCCCGGAGCCGGACGGCGCGGAAGCATTCAAGTTCGTTCGCCCGTCGCAGCAGCAAGACATCAACCCTGGGACGAAGTCATGACCGAACACTTCACCTGTCGGGATGCCGTCATCGAGGCCCTCGACGAAGAACTTGGTCACGACCCCACCGTATTCGTGATGGGGCAGGACGTCGGTCGTATGGGTGGCAACTTCGCAACGACCAAGGGCTTGCACACCAAGTGGGGAGACCGCGTCAGGGACACCCCGATCTCCGAAGACGCGATGGTGGGTGCTGCCCTCGGCGCTGCCATCGCTGGACGTCGACCGGTCGTCGAGGTGATGTTCTCGGCGTTCCTTGGTTGCTGCATGGACGAGATCTGCAACCACATGAGCCAGATCTACTACGTATCGGCGGGCAATGCCGTACCGCGTATGACGTTACGCACAGTCAACGTGCTCGGTCGATCGTCCGGGTGTCATCACTCGGGCCGACCGGAGAGTTGGTTGATGCACCTCCCCGGTCTCGTTGTTCTTGCACCCGCGACACCTCGGGACGTCAAGGGAATGCTGAAGTATGCGATCCGAAGCGACGATCCCGTGATCTTCATCGAGAACGCGATGCTCTACAACGAGTCCGGGCCTCGGGGTCCAGAAGGTGAGCTGATCGGGTTCGGCACGGCCGACGTGGTCCGGAGTGGGGACGACGTCACGATCATCACCTACTCCGGGGGGGTCCGCACAGCACTCGCCGCGGCAAAGGTACTGGCCCTTCGCCAGATCTCTGCTGAGGTCGTGGACCTGCGCAGTCTGGCACCGCTCGATCTCGAGACTATTCTCGGCTCGGTCACCAAGACGGGCAGGACGGTCGTACTCGCAGAAGACGTCCGCACCGCCGGCGTCGCGGCGGAAGTTGTTGCACGAGTCACGGAGCAGGCCTTTGCGCACCTGCACGCAAGTCCGGTGCGCATCACGGCCGCTGACACACCCGTCCCCTTCGCCCCCGCACTCGAAGAGGCGATCACCCCCACGACCGGGGACGTCGTCGCCGCGGTGGCACAGGTATGCGAGACGAAGCTCTCCGACAGTCCCAGCAAATGAGCGTCGAGAGGAAGGTGACCGATGAGTGAGTCAGCTGAAGTCGGTGACACTACGGGTTTCGCGGGCAAACACGTGATCGTGACCGGCGCCGCCAGCGGTATCGGGCGCGCGTGCGCTGTCGCATTCGCAAAGGCCGGGGCGACCGTAGCCGCCCTCGACATGGACGAGGCCGGCCTCGGTCGACTCTCCACCGAGGTGCCCGGCTGTGTTGCCTACCGGGCGGATGTGACCAAGCGAGCCTCAGTGCGCGACGCGATCAGCGCTGCCGTCGACACCAACGGCCCACCGACTGTGTGCGCCAACGTGGCAGGTGTATACCCCCTGACCACCCTCGCCACCGTTACCGAGGAGCGTTACCGCACGATCATCGACGTCAACCTCCTGGGCACGGTGCTGACAACTCAAGCAGCGGTGGAAGCCATGCCGCAGTCAGGTGGCGCGATAGTGAATTTCGCGTCCGTCGATGCATTCACGGCGAAACCTGATCAGCTCATCTACAGTGCGGCTAAGGCCGCAATCGTTTCTGTCACACGATCGCTCGCGATCGATCTGGCCGACAAGTGCATCCGAGTGAACGCGGTCGCACCAGGCCCCGTTCGCACCGAGCCAATGATCACAAGTGGTCGGCTCGAGAAGGCGATCAAGAGAGTTCCTCTGGGACGCGTTGCTGAACCGTCAGAAATCGCAGGAGTGGTCATGTGGCTATGTGGACCCGAGAGCTCGTTCATCACGGGCGAGACGATCGTCGCCAGTGGTGGTTTGCTGATCCGCTGACAGTACGCGCGGTGAACGCACGCACCTAGATCGAGTCATGCACACACATCATCGGAGCTCAGATGAAGGCATACCTGTTCCTACTAGGCCACCAACCGACGGAGATCGACAGTCGCGAGGTGTACGAAAAGTTCCTAGACGACGGAGCCCTCGCCGAGGACCTTGGTTTTGATGGCCTATGGGCCGCTGAGCATCATTTCTCCAACTACTCGATAATACCGAACTCGTTGACCCTGGCAACGGCACTCGCCCAGCACACCCGACGAATCCGGGTCGGCAGTGCCGTCGTGGTCCTACCGCTACACAACCCCGTCCGTGTCGCCGAAGAGATCGCGATGGCGGACCAACTGTCGGATGGTCGCGTCGATGTGATGTTTGGCCGCGGATTCGAGCCGTACGAGTTCTCCGGTCTAGGCACACCTATCGAGGAGTCCCACACCCGCTTTGACGAAGCGCTCGATATCGTGTCTTCTGTCTTGCGGGAGCCTGACGTCAGTCACACAGGTCAGCACTTCAGCTTCCCTCCGATCACACTGGCTCCGCGTCCGCTGCAGAGCCCTGCTCCGCCGCTGTGGCTCGCGTGCGGTTCAGAGCAGTCGGTGAAGAACGCCTTGGGTCGAGGCATGAACATTGCTCTCACTGCCGGTATCGAGGGCCTGAGTAAGGCCGAGCAGCTGATTCGCGCGATCGATGACCAGTCCAAAGCGTCAGGGGAACGACCGCACGTTGCCGTGCAGTGCAACACCTACATCTCAGCGAATGACGAAGCAAACAACCGTGCGGCCATGGAGACCCTCTACATCAATCGCTTGGCGAGCCAACTGCGCACGGGCACACATACGGTCCGCAACGGTCTCTTGGCCGAACCACCAGTCGGTGAAGGCGAGCCCAGTGTCGAAACCATCCTCAGCTCTACGCTGATAGGGACCGAGGAACAGGTAGCCAAGAAGATCGCGACGTTCGAGAGCATGGGTGTCACTCATCTCTCCGTCACCTTCCGGTTCGGGCGCCTCAGCGACGAAGAAGTCCGTGCGTCGATGACGGCGTTCATGCGACTGCTGCGGCCCTAGGCCGTGGATCCGAGAGCCACTACTGATCCAACGAGATGTGAACGGTGTGAGCGCAGCGATGACATCAGACAGTCCGGGACATGAGGTTAGTGCCGCCGCGTTGCGCGAGGTCATGAGCCACTTCGCCACCGGCATCACGATCGTCACCGCCCGATGGGAGGAGCACGACTATGGAATGGCCGCAACCGCGATCGCATCCGTGACTCTCGAACCGCCCACCGTCCTGGCTTGTCTGAACCGGAGCAGCTCCACCCACAAGGCTGTCACGAGCAGTGGTTCGTTCGTGATCAGCATTCTCAAGGAGGAGCAGGCGGACCTTGTCGGGCGATTCGCGTCGGACTCCGATCACAAGTTCACCGACGTTCCTGTGGTGCGCACGCAGCGGGGCGAGCCGCTGCTCGCCGACTCACTTGCCAACTTGGAGTGCCGCGTAACGTCGACGCACGACGCAGGTACACACGAGATAGTTCTCGGTGAATTGGAAAGAGTGCACATCCACTCCGGCGAGCCGCTGATCTACTACAGACGCAGGACTGGCCGGTTCGAGGATGGCATACGCACGAAAACGGCACAGAGCCCGGACCGCGAGCTCGTACGCGACGGTACGGAGGATGCGGACAACGGAGTGGATCGTCTCCGCGCCAAGCTGGCAATCGACGTCGGCGTCATCAGCCTGCTCGAGTGCAACCCCAGCGGGGACGACCTGGCGAACCTGAGGGATCAGGCGCAACGCAGCCTCGAGCTTGTGTCGGACCGCCGGTATGTCAGCGACGTGTCTCAGTATGTAGAGGCGGTCACGGGATTCCATGAAGAACTTGTCTGGCTCTGTCGAAGTCGGAGCCTAATGACGGCATATCGCTGTCTTGGGATTGGGAGTGTGGTGCTTCCGGCAATCACAAGATCTGACTCGCGTAGAGAGGAGATAGCGCTTGGCCGAATGGCCCTTGTCGACGCGCTGGCGTCAGGCGACAAGGACGAGATGCAGAGGCACGTCGTTGCACAGCATCGTCGGGCCGTGGGACTACAACGGGCCGCCGTCCGGCCACCACAGAGTCGTCACTCAGTAGGACCTACGCATTTTAGGGGTAGAGGATGATGTCCGAGAACACGCAAAACGTGAAGTTGAGCCGCCGTCGAGTCCTCCAGCTGGCTGGTGCGACCGCGGCCTTACCGTTGAGCCAGGGACTGGTGGGATGCGTGGGGGCGCCGGCGGAGCAGGGGAAAGGTGGTGGTGGCGGCGGAAAGCTCATCGTATGCATGAGCGAGTCGCCGTCCACGCTCGACCCCGCCTTCGCGATCGATCGGCCGGAGTATTCGGTCACCTCGTGGGTGTATGACAATCTCGTGCGACTCGACCACGAGTTGAACGTAAAGCCGTCGCTTGCACTCGAATGGACATCGAACAAGCAAGCGGACGTGTGGAAGTTCCGGTTGAGAAAGGACGCCAGATTCACCAACGGCCGACGAGTAGTGAGCGACGATGTCGCCTTCTCACTGCGGCGGTTACTGGACAAGAAGGTCGCTTCACCCGGACGAACCGAGCTGGCTGTCATCGAGCGAGTCGAGATACCCGACAACGAGACGGTCGTCCTCAGGCTCATCGGCCCATACGCCGAACTCCCTGCGCTCATGGCGACGAAGTGGGCGCGCATCGTGGCGAAAGAGGGAGTCAAGGACCTCAAGACCAAACCGTTGGGGTCGGGTCCCTACGAGTTCGACGAGTACGTCCCGCAGTCACATGTGAGCGTGCGCGTACGAGATGATTACTGGGACTCCGAAGCTGGACGGATGAAAGAGATCTTCCAGCGCACGATACCTGACAATGTTGCGCAGCTGAACGCTCTCGAGAGCGGCGACGTCCACATCGTCGCAGACGTGCCCGTCGAGTTCTACGACAGGGTGAACGACGGTGAAGGCCTCCGGATCGAGCAGTCGTCCGCGGCACAGTGGTTCCCGATGGTGATGCGAGTGGACAAAGAGCCGTTCGACGACCCCCTGGTGCGGGAAGCGCTGAAGTGGTGCATCGATCGGCAGGAGCTGATCGACGGACCGTTGGACGGGCATGGCGTCTTGGGGAACGATCAACCGGTGCCACCGTCGAGTGAGTACTACGCCGACATCAAGCCGAAGGAGCAGGACATCGGCCGTGCCAAGCAGCTTCTCGCGAAGGCCGGCTTGCCCGACGGATTCACCCACACGATCGTGGCTTCCACGGACACGCCCTTGCGTGCCGACGTGGCAGTCGCGATCACGCAGATGGTGAAGAAGGCAGGCATCACCTTCAAGGTCAAGACCGTCGATCCAAACACCTATCTGAACCGAGTGTACAAGAAGGGATCTCTCTATATCGGCCAGTGGGGTCAAGCTTATCCGCTCGACTCGTTGCTCACTCCCCACTTCGCCTCCGATGCATCACTGAACGAGTACCGGTACAGGGAGAAGAAGCTGGACAAGGCGCTCATGGCCGCCCGCGCGGCGGTTGACGATCAACGGAGGAAGGAACTCTACGGAGACGTGCAGTCGATCATCGGTGGAGAGGGACCGATCGTGATCCCGTTCTTCACGCGACGGTTCTCCGGTGTTCGGTCGGGAGTCAAGGGGTACGAGGCAAGTGCCCTGCTCAACTTCGACCTTCGCTACGTGGACCTCCGCTGACCCTGGCGAAACGGATGTGTCGAGATGGTCGTCCTGGTATTTCGTCGCCTGGCATCGTTAGCCATCACCTTCTGGCTGCTGTCTGTCCTTGTGTTCGGGGCAACGCAGATCCTCCCCGGTAACGCTGCGACTGTCATGCTCGGCCCGTACTCCAGTAAGGCGGCGCAGCAGGCGCTGACCAAGGAGCTCGGCTTGGATCGGCCGGCATGGGTGCAATACGGCACCTGGCTGAAAGGTTTCGTGACGGGAGACTGGGGGACGTCCATCTCCCTCGGCCAAGAGAGCCGCACGATCGTGATGACCAGCCTGGCCAGGTCGATGTACCTGGGCGTCTTGGCCGTCGTGTGCGTCGTGATCGTGGGCATCGGTCTCGGCTTGGTGGCTGCGACACGACGTGGCTTCCTGGACCAAGGCATATCCGCGGTGTCGTACGTAGGAATATCTGTGCCAGAGTTCGTGTCGGGTCCGGTGCTACTACTCATCTTCACCGGAGGTGGTCTTGGGCTGCTGCCTGGTTCGGGGTACGGGGATCCCAAGGACGGCATGATTTCCTTTGTCTCGCACCTCGTGCTACCCGCGGCCGCGGTCACCCTGCTGTTGTTGGCGTATGTGATCCGAACGACGAGAACCAATGTGGCCGTCGAACTGAGCAGGGAGTACGTGAGAACCGCGCGCCTCAAGGGAGTGTCGGAGGCGGGTGTGGTGGTGCGTCACGTACTCCGCAATGCGCTACTGCCAGTGATCACTGTCATAACGATGAACATCGGTTGGCTTCTTGGCAGCGTGGTAGTGGTGGAGGAAGTGTTTGCTTATCCTGGAATAGGCCGGTTGACATTGTTTGCTGTCAACAACCGGGACATTCCGCTCCTGCAGGACTGTGTCATGGTCCTCGGTATCGCGACAGGTATTGCCAACCTGCTGGCCGACGTCCTCTATAGGTACGCGAACCCAGTGTTACGGGAGTCGTCGTGACGACCACAAGTCGGCGGTACGGACCGTTCCTGGCAGAGCTCGGCCGTAGGTGGAGGTCTGTGGTTGCCGGCAACCGTCAACTGGTCGTGGGTGGCGTGATCTGTGTCGTGTTTGTCGTCATGGGAGTAGCGGGTCCGTACATCACGCCCTACTCGCCGTTCGACGGAGATACGGCCAGTCGACTCGCCACTCCGTCGCTCGCGCATCCGTTCGGTACCGATGCGTTCGGCCGGGATGTACTTAGCAGACTGATGGCCGGTACACGGTACGCCCTGGTGACCGGCGTCGGGGCGATCGGCCTAGCTGTCGTGATCGGAGCGTGCGCCGGGCTGATCGCGGGATACTTCCGTGGCTGGATCGACGAAGTCCTAATGCGACTGACGGATGTAGCGCTCGCAGTGCCATCGGTCATTCTCGCTCTGGTCATCGTGACGTCGCTGGGGAGCTCGGTACGGAACCTCGTCATCGCGATCGGCGCGGTCTACGCGCCACGCATAGCCCGAGTGGTACGCAGCAGGACACTCGAGATCAGGGAGCGAGACTTCGTGGTCGCAGCGCGGGCGCGAGGCGAGAACCACCTGTATGTGATGGCAGTGGAGATAGGTCCGCACACCGCGTCTGCGCTGGCGGTAGAGGCGAGCATGCGGATGTCGTTCGTCCTGTTGCTGCAAGCTGCTCTCTCGTTTCTCGGACTCGGGTTGTCGCCGCCGGCCCCGGACTGGGGTCTCATGATCAGCGGAAGCAGACTCCAGATGTACTCGGCGCCGTGGCTGATCGTCTTCCCTTCGCTGGTCATCACGATCACCATCGTTGGATTCAACATGCTGGGCGACGGCATCGTGTCCGCTACTGATCGCACCCTCGATGCCGCCCGACCGAGGAACTGAGATATGAGTGATGACGAGCCGATCCTTCGGATCGAGGGACTGAGCGTCGTGTACCGAACCCGAGAAGATGTGACGCATGCGGTACGAGGGGTGGATCTGGATCTGAAGAGGGGGGAAACCCTGGGCCTGGTCGGCGAGAGCGGGTCGGGCAAGACATCCGTCGCCTTCGCGATCCTGCGGTACCTGGGCGGCGCGGCAGTTGTCGAGGGCCGGATCCTGTTCAAGGGGCAGGACCTTCTTACAGCGGGACCAGATGAGCTTAGCCGGCTTCGCGGCAAGGAGATCGGCATGGTCTATCAGAGTCCCGGTACGGCGTTGAATCCAACGATGACGGTGGGGCGTCAGATATCGGAGGTGCTCCGCATTCACCATCTGGCGGACCGGAAGACGGCGCGGATGCGCGCGGAAGACATGTTGCGGTTGAGTGGTATCCCTGACCCAAATGTCACGGTGAAGCGCTATCCTCATCAATTGTCAGGTGGCATGAAGCAGCGCGTCGTGATCGCAATGGCGCTCGTCGCCAACCCGAGCCTGCTCATTCTCGATGAGCCGACGACGGCACTCGACGTGACGACAGAGGCTAGAATTCTCGATCTGATCAATGAGATCGGGCGCACCAGAGACCTTGCGATCCTGCTGATCACTCATGACCTTGGCGTCGTGGCCAGTCGTGCCGATCGTATGGCAGTCATGATGCAGGGCGAGCTTGTTGAGTCGGGTCGAGTGGCGGACCTGTATGCCCGACCCAAGCACGAGTACACGCAGTCGCTGCTGGCGGCTGCGCGGGGACCGGTGCGGGTCGAGGCAGATGAGACGCCGAGAGATCTAGGCGACGACGTGATGGCTACCTCGAGTGTTCGTGTCGAGTTCCGAGGTATCGGTCGAGCACCTCTCACTGGGGGAAGATCGAGAGTTCACGCCGTCGAGGGTGTGTCGCTGAACATTCGCCAGGGCGAGACGGTCGGGTTGGTGGGGGAGTCCGGCTCAGGGAAGACGACACTTGGCAAGACGTTGTTGAGGTTGCACACACCGACAGGCGGAACCGTGTTGTTCCGCGGTCGAGATGTCGGTGCATTGTCGAGATATGAAGTGAAGAACATGAGGCGGGAGGTGCAGTTCATCTTCCAGGATCCGGCGTCCTCATTGAACCCACGAAGAACGGTGGGCGAGCTGATCGCGCGGCCGTTGAAACTCTACGGCGTCGTGTCGGGACGGGACGCGATCCGGAAGGAGGTTGCCAGGCTTCTGGACCTCGTCAACCTGTCGTCGGACTACGCGTCGCGCCTTCCATCGGAGTTGTCGGGTGGACAACAGCAGCGAGTCGCGATAGCGCGAGCCTTTGGCGCGCGGCCGGAGATGATCATTGCGGACGAGCCGACGGCCTCGCTCGACGTGTCGGTCGCCGCGCGGATTCTCGATCTGCTCCGGAGCCTGCAACGTGAGTTCAACGTCGCCTACCTGGTGATCTCGCACGACATGAGGGTGGTGCGGTCGCTGTGCGACCGGGTCATGGTGATGTACCTGGGCGTGCTCTGTGAGTCGGGCAGGGCATCCGAGGTGTTCGAGCCGCCGTACCACCCGTACACGGAGGCGTTGCTGTCATCCGTGCCGCTGGCTGACCCGAATGTGGAGGCGGAACCGGTGCGACTGACCGGGTCGGTGGCGAGCCCGATGAACCCGCCTCCTGGATGCAGGTTCCACACTCGTTGCCCGCGGAAGCTCGGAGCCGTCTGCGAGGAGACGGTTCCAGTTGAACGCGAGGTGACCCCAGGTCATGTGGTGTGGTGCCATCTGCCCGACGAAGGACTTCGCCGTGACAGTGTCTACAAGCAGGTCTAGACCCGGTAGGAGGAACGAAGTGAACACGAGCGGAGACGGCACAAGGCCCACGCTGGCGTGGGTGGAGGGAACTGTCGCTCGGCCCGAGCTGAAGCGGCTCTGGGAGCTGATGGATGAACATGTTCGTGACCTGGCCGGCTCCGACTATGACGTGACCTTCGCCGTCCTTCCTATGCAGTCGGGCGGCGTGCGGTCCGCAGCGCCGAGTCTCGCGAACAGTGTGCTCGGACTCTCCGCGGCGCGAGAGGCGGCCGTCATCGGCAAGGCCGACCTGGTGGTGTTCAATGGGTGGACCATGCCAGTGCGGGTAACACGCGCGTTGTTGGATGTGTCGGTCACAGGTGTGGACGAAGGCTCGGTCTTCATGGGCTGCGTGCTTTCGCAGCGACCGGCCGTTGTGACTGTGTCGAAAGGCTTCAGGTGGGAGCTGGAGAGTCTGCTGGAAGAGTTCGGGCTACGGAGTCGTATGGCGACACCGCCAGTGTGGTGGCTCGACCCGGAGTCGACGCATGATGACGTCGTGCGTGCGGTGGACGACCCCGACGAGCTGGTCAGCAGAGTGGACTCAGTCGCGCAGCGGGCCGTCGCTGCCGGTGCCGACGCGATACTCCTTGGCTGCGGCTACTTCGGTGCCGTGCTGGCCCGGGCGGGTTACACGCACGTCAACGGTCGACCCGACGTACCGGTTTACGACTGCACGCGTCTCGCGTTGGAGTTCGGTTCGACTCTCTATCGCCTGCGAAAGGCCGGCATTGGTCCGAGTCGCCTGGGCTTCGCGCAGCCGTCGCCGGCTAGCCTAGCCGCGTTGGAGGGTATGTTGACTCACCTTACGGAGACGCGCGGTGAGGGCACCGGCGGAGTGAGGAATGCCTTGGTTCATACCGGATAATGACCCGGAGGTCTGGTCGCCTCGGTAGGCATGCACGATGCTCGCCGGCAGGCGACGTGCGCACGTTACCGGTGAAATTCAGGCCCCACAGTTGTCGGATCGCGCCCGGGGTACGAGGTGCTGAACGCGCTCGGTGGCCGGGAGGCCCATGGGACCTGGTGGAGCGCGGGCGGCTCATCTGCACGAAGGTCCCTGAGCTCGTTGCCGCGTCGCGTGACTGAGGACAGCGCACCCGCATCGTCTGGGTTGACCAAGACGCCATGCCACGGGAAGGTCCTCGGGCGTGGACGAGGTTCGCCGGCATGCAGGTCCCGTACGGTCTCGTCGAACGAACCGTCGAACGCGAGCTGCTCCCGATGGCCCGGGCACTCGACCTCGCGGTCACGACCTGGTCACCGCTGGCCAACGGGTTGCTCAGCGGCCGATACGGCACCGACCAGACGCGGCGGGACAACTCACGCGTCGCCGCGATCGCACCCGGCTCCGTGACGGAACGAAACCTGCAGATCGCCGACGCCGTGAACACGGTCGCGGCCGCTCGCGGCTGCAGCTCGAGCCGGGTCGCGCTCGCCTGTCCTCGTCATCTTGACCGGATCGTTGTGGTCTCGACTCGAGTCACGCCTGACCCACTGGCGGAACTAGCCGTGTCTGGCAACCAACCAAGGACAGATGGAGCGGCCGTGACAGAGCTCACCGTCGAGAACCTCACCGTCAAGTACGGGGTCGACACCAGCAACGAGCTGACCGCATGCGAGGGCATCGACCTCACGATCCAAGGCGACGAGTTCGTGACGATCATTGGTCCGAGCGGTTGCGGCAAGTCGACGCTCCTGCACGCGATGGTCGGTCTCATCAAGCCGAGTGAGGGGAACATCCGGTTCGGTGGACAGGAAGTGACGAGGCCGAACCCGAGGAATACTGCGTTCGTGTTCCAGGACTACAGCCTCTTTCCCTGGAAGTCGGTCGCGGAAAATGCGGGCCTCGGACTGCGGTTCGCCGGTGGCTCGAAAAAGGAAGCAGCTCAGCAGGCCAGGGCGCAGCTCGACTTCGTCGGGCTAGGAGACTTCGTCGACCGCCACCCGCGGGAACTCTCCGGTGGGATGCAGCAACGCGTCGCGATCGCCCGTGCGCTTGCGCTCGAGCCGAAGATGCTCCTCATGGATGAACCGTTCGGTGCCTTGGACGAGCAGACCAGGCGCAATCTCGGCAGCGACCTGTCGCGGATCCTTGGTGAGGCAGGACAGGCCGTCGTCATGATCACGCACAGCCTCGACGAAGCGATCTTCTGGGCGGACCGGATCATCGTGATGAGCGCCAGGCCGGGGAAGATCGCTGAAGAGATCAAGGTGACGGCCCCTCGACCCCGTGAGCTCGACTTCATGACGACAGCGCAGTTCCAGGACATTCGTGTGCACCTCTTCGAACAACTCCAACTGCACCAGCGTCATGGCGCCGAGCCTGCGTCGCGAGAGGCGATCGCGTGACACCCCAGGCAACGGCACGAAGGCCACGGTTGCGGGCGGTTCGGCGTCCAGCAGCCATCTGGGCGATGCGGCTCGGGCTTGTGGCGGCGGTGCTCGGCGTCTGGGTGTTCTTGACGAGCACCGGAGGTGTCTCCCCGCTGATCCTGCCCGAGCTTCCTGTCGTCGTGGACTCGTTCGTCAACGTGTTCACCCGGACCGAAACGTGGGGGCAGGCGGCGATTACCGTGCTCGAGATGCTCGCCGCATTCGCGATCGCGGCGGTAGCCGGGCTGCTCACCGGCTTCCTCGTCTCGAGGGGCAGGGTCGCCGCCCTGGCAGCCGAGCCGCTGCTTGCCTGGGGTTACATGTTCCCGTTCGCGCTGATCTATCCGATGCTCCTGCTCTGGGCCGGCGTCGGCGTCGAGTCGAAGATCATGTACGGGGCGCTCGGTGCGTTCTTCCCGATCGCGTACAACACCATCCGAGGCCTGCGCAGCGTCGACAAGAAGTATCTGCAGGTCGGTCAGGCCTACGGCGCGTCCCGCCTGCAGACCGACCTCAACATCAAGCTCGGCGCCGCCCGACCGATGATCCTGGCTGGCCTGCGGATCGGCTCGTCGGTCGTCGCCATCTACGTCGTCCTCGCGGAGTTGCTCGGATCCAACCAGGGTCTCGGGCACGCGATTGAGCAGGCATCGAGCCGGCTGAAGACCGCGGACTCCTATGCGACGGTCGCCCTGCTGATCCTGATCACGGTCATCCTGCAGCGGATCATGGAGCGGCTGCTGCGGACACGACACGAATAGCCGAGCCGACGACCAAGGATCGAGACACATGAACGACGATTCCCCGCACGACGAACGGGATCTGCTTGTCCGCGGTGGGCTGGTCCTGCGCGACACGGCCGTCGACAGCCGGCTGGAGCCACTGGACATCCGTATCAGCGACGGCGTGATCGTCGAGCTCGCAGATCGGATCGAGACCCCGCCGGGCCGAGAGGTCGAGGTGCTCGACGTCTCCGGCAAGCTGGTCATCCCTGGCATGATCAACTCGCATTACCACTCGCATGACACGCTTGCCAAGGGAACGCTCGAAGAGGAGCCGCTCGAGTTCTGGCGCCTTCTCGCTCTGCCGCCGCAGTTCCCGCCGCGGACCCGCGAGGAGGTGAAGGCACGGACCCTTATCGGTGCCTACGAGAACCTCTGTTCCGGCATGACCACTGTGCAGGACATGGTCACCCTCTTCCCGTTCGAGCCAGACCACCTCGACGCTGTCATCGAGGCGTACGAGGAGATCGGCCTGCGCGCGGTCGTCGGCCTGCAGTACGCGGACAAGAAGGGGATCACCACCATTCCGTACTGGGAGGACGTGTTCCCGTCCGAACTGCACGGCGGCCTGTCCACGGCAGCGGAGCCCGACAAGAAGAACGACCAACTGGCCTACCTCGAGGCGACCTACCTCGGCGAGTCGCTCGAGGTCGGGTACAAGGGAGATGTCGTGGCACTCGACCTGGCCGACCCGTCGTTCGTCCCGCTGAACAGCCCGGTGCGGCAACTGGTGTACGCAGAGTCCGGTCGTGCCGTGACCGATGTCGTGGTCGACGGGCGCGTCGTCATCAAGGACCGCGCTCTGCGCACCATGAGTCGGGACGCCTTGGTCGAACAGGTCAACGAGCTCGCACCGAAGTACATGGCGGACTTCCGAGCGGTCAAGGAGCGGACGGAGAAGCTCCGCCCATACCTGCTCGAGGCGCACCGGCGTACCTGGAGTGCGGATGTCGGTCTCAACCGCATGTTCACGGGGGAGTGACGGAGCCATCCCGAGCTCGTCGAGGTCATCCACGCCGAGCTCGCCAGCGTCAACGTGGCGTGTGTCTGCGACCCAGAGCTTCTATGCACCAGGCCCTGGACTCCAGGTGGTCGACATGGCGGTCATCGTGGGAGTCGCCGAGAGAGGAGCCAATCTCTGGAACGATCAGCGTGCCCGGATGGTCCGCGCACGTCTGGCTACGGCAGCAACGACCCCAGCGGTCAGACCGACGCCGAGACCGATCGTCATGGCGATCACGAGCGCGTAGCCGTGCAGGACCAACTCGCGAAGTGGCGGGCTGAATCGCTCGGCCAACCTGACGGCGCTCTGCAGCGGGTGATGCCCAAGGGACGACCCGGCGGCCCAGAGTGCCTCGTGCACAATGACCAGCGAGAGTCCGTAGAGCGTCCCGGCGACGAGATGATCCTTGATCGGACTGCCAGTCCGACGACATACCGCAACTGCCAACCAGACGGCAAACGGTGTCAGTGCGAGCACGTAGTAGATCGACGAACTCTCCGGTGCGACGATGCCCAGATCCGCAAGAATGGTCCGCGGCAAGCCTAGGGCGATCAAGCCCAGCAGGAGCCATCCGGGCATTTCGGTGCCGAGGAGATTGCGCCTGAGGCGGCCAGGACTCCTGATCGCACCCTGGGCTGCGTCGGGGTCTGTGTCCCCTCCACGGGGATGAAGTCGTTGGACCATGACACACACTCCAATCCGAATGCCCTCTACGGTCGCTGCGCGCCCGCCGGGTGGCGTCAGTCGTGAAGCGACACTTCGGCTACGTCGAGCTATGTACGCCGCCAACCCGTTGGTCACACGGTGTCGGACGGGTCGGGTCGGCGTGTCAGGCGGCCACCGTCCGGAACCGCTGTGAGCCGCGGGCCAGGCTGATCGCCGCGACCACGCACCAGACCATGCCCAGCAGGCGGCCTGCAAGGATCAGGACCGAGGCGTAGTACACGGCCAGCGAGACGAGCGATCCGACGGCCAAGACCGCGACGACGATCGCGAAGACCCGAACCGGTGTTGACATACCCGGGATACGGGACGCGGCCAAGGCGAACAGGCCGAGGAATGCGACGTGCGCGGTGCCGCCGGCGATGAAGCTCGATGTCCGGAGCAAGGCAACGGTCTCCGGCGTCATGCCGGCTGCGAGGGCGCACAGCACCCAGGCCAGAACGCCGGACACCACGATGGCGGCGACGGCTGCCACACCGGCACCGATGGCCGAACGCCGAGCAGGACCGCCGACCGGCCGGGTGATCGTCGCGACCGCGGCGACGAAGACGGCGAGGAAGGCGACCGACAGCAGCATGATGGCCGCCTGTACCGCACCGGCCACGGCGTTCTCCACGATCCACGCCCGGGTCACGTCACCGCTGACGTTGGGCTGTGGAGACGGACTGGACGCGAACGACGAACTGATCGGGTCTGACGCGAGATAGCTCAGGACGAAGCCCGCCGCGCCGACGAGAAGCACGACGGCTCGGCCCCGGCTCGACGCGATGCCTGAGGTGGATGTGGTGCCTGTCATGGTGAACTCCCGTGGTCGATGCTGTCGGGCCGGCATCAGCCTGGCGCGACGCACGTCGGACATCGTCCGCTCGGCGACGGCTTGTTCCCTACGCACCCTGACGTAGACGTGCACGCGTCGGTACGCCACGAGGCGTAGCCGACGTGTCGCACCACAACGGACGCCACCTGGCGTGCGCGCAGCGATCGTCAGGGCATGAAGCCATTGATCAAGCACCAGGGCAGGTTTCCGGCCCTGCAGCAGCAACGCCTGGGGGCGGTGTGTTGGCTGTTGACCGTCCTCTATTTCGCGGTGGAACCAGTGGTCGCCTCGGCGTGGGGCACGCCCTACAGTTTCGCCGGCGACACGATCAGCATGCTCGGCATCACTGACTGTGTCCCGGCCGGAGACGTCTCTCGCCAATCCGGGCTTGTTCACCATGGCATGTGTTGCTGAACGGCTCGTTCATCACCCTAGGGGTGCTGACCGGCGCGGGCGCGGTCCTGCTGCGCGGTGTGTGGCCCGGCGAAGGATGACAGCCGTCGGACTGGTGCTTGTCGTCCTAACCAGCCTCAGTACTGCCGCCACGGGGCTGTTTCCGCTGAACGTCAGCATGGTGGCGCATTCGATCGCCTCGCTGCCACAGTTCCCTGTACAGGATCTCGGCATGCTCTTGCTCGGCGTCGTGTGGTGGCAGGACAATCGGGGAGCCGCCGTCTTATCGCTGCTGTGTGGCCTGGTCGGGCTGGTCGGCCTGGTGCTGTTCGTCGGCGCGACACCGTGGGGTCTCGGGCTGGGGGGCATGGAGCGGCTGGCGTTGTACCCGGAAACGGTCTGGAGTGCCGTCGTCGGGGTGTTCGTGCTTTGGCGTTGCCGAGCTCGGGCCGGCGTCGCGCACTGACTACGTCGAGAGCGGGACGGACTACACCACTCGGCACGACCCGACCCAGCGCCAGTGTCCGGTTGGGGATCCCAACCGAGCGGACTGAGACGGTAGCGCGTGCCCGGTCGCGGGCCCTAGAAGACCGTGACCTGGCAGTCGAGCAGGCTCCGTCCGGCGTTGCTGCTTGCGCTTTCCAATGGCCTCGCGATCGAGCAGCTCCTTGACCCGGAAGGCGCAGATCAGTCACTGCTGCCGACACTCTTGGAGGCATTGGGCTCAGCGCCGCCGTATCGGAGAGGTTCCACCGTCGCGTCACTACTGCATGACCCCACCGCTGTGTCGATAGCGGAGCCTCGTCACACACACGGGTCTGCGCTGGTGACGCCCATCTATCCGCGATCGTGGCTGCCGCCGCCGCATGCCTCGGTCGCGACCACCGATGACCAAGCACGTCGACACCCGGGTCCGTGCGGGATCATGTCAGCTGGCTCTCGCCGATGCCCGCTTCGAGCTGATCCAGAGCACGCCGACCTTCCTCGATGACCATGGTCGCGATCTCGGTGACCGGCCGGTCGGCGATGGCGAGCCGGTGCACGATGTTCTGCATGGTCTGGGTGACGCCGATCATGGCGTTCGCGATCACCCAGGCTTGGGCGGAGGTCACCGCCGCACCGCGTTCGGCGATGATCAACTCGGCGACCCGTTCGGTGCAGCGATCGAAGTTCTGACGTGCTCGAAGCTGGAGCGCGGGACTGCCGGCGATGACCTGGGCATGACGGGCGATCGCCTGGATCGGCGCCTGGTCCTGCTGGGCCAGAGCGCCCCGGACCCGAATCGAGAACCTCCGAAACGCGTCTAGCAGCGGCACCTGCGCCGGACGAGATGCGAGCGTGTCGACGAGCTCTTGCTCGAAGGCCCTGCTCCCTCCGAACACCAGGTCCTCCTTGGTCGGGAAGTAGTTGTACACCGTCCCCGGGGACACCTCGGCGGCCTCGGCCACATCGACCACCCGCACGGCATCGAACCCCTGCTCCACGAACAGGTCGATCGCCGCGGTGACGATGCGCTCATGCCGAGCCAGCTTCTGTCGTTCCCGCAGACCCGTGCCCACACCGACATCCTAACAGTGCCTATAGTGACTTCAAACATGAAGCTACTTTAAGAGTCGCCTTCTCGGACGCATGTCGCATCGAACGGAGGATCACTGTGGAGACCATCAATCGTGCGGAGCTGGCCGAGGCGCTCACGGCCGGGACGGTCACGGTCGTCGACGCCTTGCCGGCCGCTCCGTTCGCCAACCGGCACCTACCCGGCGCGCTCAATCTGACCATCGAGGAGATCGCCGACGTCGCCGACATGCTGCCTGACAAGGCCGCCGCGGTCGTCACCTACTCCACCGACGCGTCCTGCACCCGTGGACCAGAACTGGCCGAGGCCCTCACCGCCGCCGGCTACGGCAACGTCCGCGTCTACACCGACGGGATTGCCGACTGGGCGGCCGTTGGCCTTCCCCTCGAATCCGGCGCCACCGCGGAGAAGCCGTCCGAGCCGCCGACCGCCACCGGATCGTCCGACGACCACGACGCCGTCCGGGCACTGGTACGGCAGTGGGCGGAGCTGGAACGCACCCAAGACGCCGACGGTCTCCAGAACCTGCTCACCGATCAGTTCACCGGCATCGGCCCGGTCGGGTTCGTCCTCGACGCCCGACAATGGGCCGACCGACACCGCGGCGGCGACCTGGTCAACACGCGTTCGACGTCACCGACATCCAGATCGCCGGATACGGCGACACCACCGTCGTGCACGCCGTCGAAACCCAACGCACCACCGCCCGAGGCCACGACAACAACGGATCCTTCCGAGCCGGACTCACCCTCATCCGCGGCGCCGACGGCTGGAAGATCGCCCACATCCAGCTATCAGGCCCCATGATCCAACCCCCACAGAACCCGCCGTTCACCCAGTGACCCGGACACTCGGTCCGACGAGTGCACCCGGTCCGAGAAATGACTGGCGGCAACGCGTTGCCTTTGTTGGGTGTATCCGTTCTTCGTCGGCACCGGCTCGGCCAGTGACCTGCTCTACCGCGCTGGATCGTCCCCCCGATGGGCAGGCGCAGGCCGCTCACCGAGGCCGGCTGTGACGCGACAGGCATCGCCGAGCTACGCGCCACCGGGGTTATCCGCTGAACCACCGGCGACCGCGCCGGGGCGTACGGTGTCGCGCACGACGCTCAGCGCCTTCATCAGGGCATCGAGCTGCTTGACACCGAGGACGCCGGTGAAGCATGCGTCGATCTCCTTGAGTAGCGGCGGAAGAACGGCGCGTACGCGGTCGTGTCCCTGCTTCGTGAGCACCGCGAACGAGCTACGTCGGTCGCCTGGACATGGCTCGCGCTGAACCAGTCCGTGTCGTTCGAGCCGGTCGACGACCCGGGTGACACCGCTCGTCGACATCGAGGTCTGGACGGCGAGGTCGGTCATCCGCAGCCGGCTCTTCGGGGATCGGGCGAGCCGGATCAGGGTGTCGAAGTCGTTTCCCGAGATGCCGTGGCTGGTGTGCACGGGGGTCAGTCGGCTGGTGACACCTTCGTACACCTCGATGAGCAGACCCATCGCGGTGAGTCGCGGGTCGTCGAAGTCGGGTCTGGCCATTCCGACAGTGTACGCGATCTAGTTGACGTGGGGAAAACTGCGAGCGCAAGGGTGTGGTCCTCTGCCCGCACGACGTGGGAGGTCTAGCCGCTACTCCCGGCTGCCGCGCCGGGGCGGACGGTGTCCCGTACCGCGCGCAGCGCCTGCAGGGCGGCGTCCAGATCGGCCGGTGGTAGCAGGCTGATGAACCACCGGTCGATGGCCTCGACGAGGATCGGGAGTACGGCGGCCAGCTGTTCGGCGCCGGCGTCGGTGAGCACCGCGTACGAGCCGCGCCGGTCGCCGAGATACGACTCGCGGCATACCAGGCGTCGCAGTTCCAGGCGGTCGACGAGCCGGGTGGCTCCGCCGGTGGACAGGGACATCTGCGCCGCGAGGTCACCCATCCGCAGCCGCCGACCCGGCGACCGGGCGAGCCGGATGAGCGCGTCGAAGTCGGGCATGCCGTCGAGCTGGTCGGCGAACAGCGTGCCGGTCCTGGCTCGAAGGCTGCTCCGGACTTCGATCACAAGGCCGACCGCGGTCAAGCGATGGTCGGCGAGCTGTTCCTCGGTCATGCGTCCACGGTACGACTTATTTGACGTGCGGAAAACTACCGCAGCAACATTGACCTCGAGCCACCGCCCTGGAGGCGTCGTCCATCTGCTGTTCTCTTGACACGCGGAACTTCCTCGATGAAGATAAGTAGTTGTCACAGCAGATATCCGCATCGCAGGTTCTTTGGAGGGATCATGGCGAACGAGATCACGGCGCGGGAAGCGCCGGCCCAGGCCGGCACCTCTCGTGGTGTCAACGCGCTGCTCTGGGTGCTGCAGGCCTTCGCGGCCGCCGGGTTCGTATTCGGCGCCTTCGGCAAGTTCACGGCATTCCCCGCGGCGGTCGAGGTCTTCCAGTCGATGGGCACCGCGGGCTGGATGCCCTACGTCATCGCGCCACTCGAGGTGCTCGGGGCCATCGCACTCGTCGTGCCGCAGCTCCGGCTGTACGGCCTCGCCGCGGTCGCCTTCGTGGCGCTCACCGTCGGCGCAGTCATCAGCCACCTTGTCTGGGGTGGCAACCCGATGTCGGCCGTCATGCTGCTCGTCATCTCCGCGGCCATCGCGTGGGGTCGCCGCTCGAACACGGCCGACCTGTTCGCCCGTCTCGGCCGCCGGTGACCACCTCGATCGACGAACGGAAGTGAGTCATGACCAACGTCCTCGCCATCTCAGGCAGTCTGCGGACCGGTTCGTTCAACTCGATGCTGATCGAGGCCGCGCGCGAGCGCGTGCCGTCCGGGATGAGCATCGAGGTCTATGAAGGGCTGCGCGACATCCCGCCGTACGACAGTGGGATCGACACCGAGGCACCGCCGCCGCCGGTGGCGGACCTGCGGGCCCGCATCGCCGCGGCCGACGGTCTGCTGATCGCGACGCCGGAGTACAACTACGGCGCACCCGGCGTGCTGAAGAACGCCCTCGACTGGGCGTCGACGCCGCCGTGGGCTTCCGTGCTGCAGGGTAAGCCGGTGGCGCTGATGGGCGCCTCCCCGACGCCGTTCGGGACCGTGCGCGCACAGCTGGCGCTGCGCCAGGTCTTCCTCTGGACGGGCTCGCCCGTCGTGACGAAGCCTGAGGTGCTGGTCTTCAGTGCATACGAGCGGTTCGACGCCGACGGACGCTTGACCGACGAGGGCACCGCGGAGCTGGTGTCGGGGCTGCTCGCGGCGTTGGACGCCGAGATCCTGGCTCTGCTCCCGGTCGCGGTCTGAGTGGTGAGCGAGATGGACAGGACGATCGTGACCACGAGCGTGTTCTCCGCGGCGGAGCTGGCGTACCTCACGAACGACGCGGGGTTGGGTCGCCTGGCCACGGTGGACTCCGCCGGTGCCCCGCACGTCGTGCCCACCGGCTGGACGTACAACGCGGAGCTCGACACCATCGACGTGGGTGGTCGAGACCTCACGGCCACCCGCAAGTTCCGCAACGTCCGTGCCCATCCGCAGGTCTGTCTGGTCATCGACGACGTGCAGCCACCGTGGCATCCGCGGTGCGTGCAGGTGCGTGGGGAGGCTGAGGCGATTCCCCACATGACCGGACCGGACGGCGAGGACCACGGTGCCATCATCCGAATCCTTCCGACCAGGGTCGTGAGCTGGGGCCTCGACGGCGGCGACTGACCGTCAGCGGATCCCACCCGCTCCCGACCCACGACGGAAGACCGCATCCCTTGGCGGAGGCGGTCTTCCGTCGTCTTGCATGCCGGCACGACTCACGTGTCGGCATCGCGGGTTCACGTGATGACGGGGGCACGCGCCGCTTCGCATGCTTGATCACAGCGGCCGACGCGGGCCGCACAGACGCCGAGGCGAACAGGAGACCGTCGTGGACTCACGCATCGACCTGGCGATCGGCGTGCTGGCCGCGCTCGCGATCATCCTTGTGGCCACCGGTGTCTGCGGACGACTGGCACAGGCGGTGGGGCAGCCGCGCGTCGTCGGCGAGATGGTCGCCGGCGTCGTCCTCGGCCCGTCGATCTTCGGCGCGGTGCTGCCGTCCGTCCAGCAGGACCTCTTCACGCCCGACATCAAGAACGTGCTGTACGTGCTGAGCACGATCGGCCTGACGTTCTACATGTTCCTGGTCGGCGCGGGCATCGACCATCAGTTCCTGAACCGCCGGTCGATCAGGCGGGCCGCGACGGTCGCGTCGTCCGGGATCGTCGTCCCGCTGGTTCTCGGCGCGGGCACCGGCCTGCTGCTCGCCGACCGACTCGCCGGTCAGGGAACATCGACCGCGGGGTTCGCGCTGTTCCTCGGCGCAGCGCTGGCGGTGACCGCCTTCCCGGTGCTCGCGCGCATCCTGCAGGAACGTCGGATGACGAGCACCCCGCTGGGCTCGATGACACTCGTGGCGGCCGCCATCGACGACGCTGCGGCGTGGGCGCTGCTCGCCGTCGTCGTGGCCCTCGGTGCCGCGGGATCCACCTCGGGGGTGTTGATCGCGATCCTCGGCGCGGCGCTCTTCGCCGTCGGAATGTTCACCCTGGGACGCCGGCTGCTCCGTCTCCTCGTGCGGCGGGTCGAGCGTGCCGGCACGATGACGCACGGCTCCGTGGTCGTCGTGCTGCTCATCGTCGTCGCGTGCGGGTGGTTCACCGACACGATCGGCATCCACTCGGTCTTCGGCGGCTTCATCGCCGGTGTCGCGCTGCCCGCATCCCCAGTGCTGCGCCGTGAGCTGACCACACGACTCGCCGACGTCAACGCGGTGCTGCTGATGCCCGTGTTCTTCGTCTTCTCCGGCCTGAACACCGAGCTCGCCGGACTGCTGGACATCAGCCTGCTGCTGCCCCTCGCGCTCCTCATGCTCGTCGCCTTCGTCGGCAAGTACGTCGGCTGCGCGCTGGTGGTACGGCTGCACGGCTTCTCCTGGCGACACGCGTCCGCCGTCGGGGCGCTGATGAACGCGCGTGGCGTGATGATCCTGATCTTCATCAACGTGGGACTCGGGCAGGGCGTGATCGGTCCGCCGCTCTTCACGATGCTCGTGCTCGTCGCGGTGGTGACCACGGCGGCCGCGACGCCCATCTACCGTGCCTCGTTCCCGGTCTCTCTCGAGGACGCCGAGCGCGGCGCCGACGACCGATCGAGTGTCGACGCCGCCGACCCGCGGCCGATCCCGACCGCAGGCACCGTACGGACGACCACGTTGACCGAGAGGAAGGAACCCGCATGACATCCCACGACGACCGCCACCACGACGATGCCGTGTCGCCAGACGTCGACATCATCGTCATCGGAGCGGGTCCCGCCGGAGCCACCGCCGCCTTCGAGCTGGCCAGCGCGGGCCGCTCGGTGTTGATGATCGAGCGGCGCACTCTGCCCCGGTTCCATGTCGGCGAGTCGGGCCTGACGTACACGGCCGAGCTGCTGCGCCGGATGGGCCTCTACGAGGACGCCGCCGCGCAGGGCTACCCGGTGAAGACCGGCGCGGAGTTCATCTTCCCCAGTGGGGATTTCCGCCGCACCGACTTCGCCGACCAGGGTCCCGGTCGCCAACCGACGACGTTCCAGGTGGAGCGCGCGCACTTCGACGAGTTCCTCACCCGGCACGCGGTGGCGAAGGGCGCGGTCCTGCTCGAGGACGCCATCGCCAAGGAGCTCCTCCTCGACGGCGACGGCCGGGTGGTCGGCGTCCAGTACGAGCACGACGGTGTCGTGCGCACCGTGCGGGCGCCGTGGGTGCTGGACGCCGGCGGCCGGGCCAGCAAGGTGGCCCAGCACTTTCACACCCGTAAGGAGATCAGCTGGCTGCGCAACGTGGCGGTCTTCCGGCACTTCGACGGCCTGGACGAGCGGCACAACCCCGGCCACGAGGGTGACATCCAGATCGGTGGTCACCAGGACGGCTGGCTGTGGGCGATCCCGATCTGGCCGGCCACGATCAGCGTCGGGTCCGTCATGCCCAAGTCCGTGCTCCGCGCGGGCGCGAGCCGAGCAGAGTTGCTGGACGACCACATCGCCCGTGTGCCCCGCATCGTGGAGCGGCTGAAGGGCACCACGCCGAGGCCCGACGTCCACGTCGAGTCGGATTACTGCTACTACTCCGACACGGTCACCGGGCCGGGCTGGATGATGGCCGGTGACGCCGGTACGTTCATCGACCCGATCTTCTCCGGCGGTGCGTTCCTCGCGATGACGACGGGGCGAGCGGCGGCGCGGACGCTGAACCGGATCCTCGACGAACCGGGGAGCGCCGGGACCGAGCAGCTCGCGTACGCCAACCTCTACAAGACTGGATACGACTCGTACACGCGGCTCATCTCCGCGTACTACGAGTCGGAGTACCGGCTGGGCGCCTACCTGCAGCAGATCGGCTTCAGCGTCGACAACGACAGGTGGTTCGCCCGGATGCTCAGCGGAGACTTCTGGAGCGACCTCAACCCGCTGACCGGCTGGCTGCGCGAGCAGCGGCGCTGGGACACGTTCGAGCCCTTCGACGTCGTGCGCGAGTGCCCGGTCTACCCCGAGCTCGACGCAGAGGAGCGCGAGCACGCGGGGTCGGCGGCGGCGCGGTAGCGGGTGGCGTCATGCGGTGGTCGAGGCTCGCCGGCTGGTTGCGGCTCGCGGGCCCGACCATCGGCGGTGGACCGACGGGGCCGGCACGGCGAGAGCACGAGGGAGTCACCATGACCAACACCACGCTCGACGCGACGTCTCCCGCGCTCGTCGAGGCGGTCGCGCCCGCACCATCCGACCACCGCAACGGCACACGCCACGGACCGGCGGCCCCGGTGGTCGGGGAACTCGTTCCGCGGGTGCGTGGCGACGTCTTTCTTCCCGGTGACGCCGGCTACGACGAGAGCCGTACGGGCTACAACCTTGCGGTCGACCACCGCCCGGTCGCCGTCGTCCGGGCCGGTGGAGTCGCGGATGTGATGGCCACGGTCGCGTTCGCGACCGTGCACGATCTTCCGGTCGGCGTCCTCAACTCCGGGCACGGTGCGTCCGCTCCCGCCGACGGCGGGATCCTGGTCGATCCGCGCCGGATGCGCAGCGTGCGCGTCGACCCGATGGCCGGCGTCGCGCGGATCGAGGCGGGCGCGCGCTGGGACGACGTCATCCACGAGGCCGCCGTGTTCGGCCTGGCGCCGTTGAGCGGGTCCTCGCCGGGGATCGGCGCGGTCGGGTACACGCTCGGTGGTGGCCTCGGGCTGCTGGGCAGGGCGTTCGGCTACGCGGCGGACCACGTCCGCAGCATCGACGTCGTCACCAGGCACGGCATGTTGCGCCAGGTCAATGCCGAGCAGTACGCGGACCTGTTCTGGGCACTGCGCGGCGGCAAGGGCAACTTCGGGGTCGTCACGTCGATGGAGATCGGTCTCTTCCCGGTGCCCAGGCTCTACGGCGGCGGGCTCTACTTCCGCGGCAGCGCCGCGTCCGACGTGCTCGCCGCGTACCGGCGCTGGCTGCGTACGGTTCCCGACGAGCTCGGGTCGTCGATCGCGCTGACCAGGTTCCCGTGGGGCGCCGGTGTCCCCGAGGAGCTGCGTGGACGGTTCGTCGTCCACGTGCGCATCGCCTACCACGGCTCGGCCGCCGACGGTGAGGCGTTGGTGCGACCGTTGCGGCGCGTCGCGTTCCCGTTGCTCGACACGGTCGCCGACCGGCCGTACACCACGAGCGGTGAGATCCACGACGATCCGCCGCATCCGTTCGCTCTGTACGAGACCACCGCCTGCCTCAGTGAGTTCGACGAGGACGCGGTCGACGAGCTGCTGTACGCCGCCGGTCCTGACAGCAGTTGCCCGCTGCGGCTGGTGGAGGTGCGGCACCTCGGTGGCGCGCTTGGCCGGCCGCCGACGGTGCCGAACGCGGTCGGCAACCGGGATGCCGCGTTCCTGCTGTACGTCGCGGGTGTCAGCGGACCGGACGGCGCCGAGGCGGTGCGCGACTGCGGACAGCTCGTCCTGGACCGGATGGCGCCGTGGACGACCGGTGGTGTGAGCCCCAACTTCCTCGGCGCGGCCGACGCCACGCCGGACCGCGTCCGGGCAGCGTATGCGCCGGAGGACTACCGGCGGCTGAGGCGGGTGAAGCGCGCGTACGACCCGGAGAACCTGTTCCGGCTCACCCACAACATCCCGCCCGCGGGCTGAGAACGTCAGGTGGACTGGTTGGACGCAGCCTCGACAGCAACTTCGATCGCGTCGAGGTACTCCCACCACATCCTGCTGTCCCTTCTGCTTGTTCGTCTTGCGTAGGGCAGCGAACGCTGATGCGGTGCCGCCACCTACGGCCCCGGTCGCGGAACCGTTGCCGCGACCGGGGTCCGTGGGGCCCTGGGTCAGCTCTTGTCCGGCAGGGTCAGCTGCAGGGTGTAGTGGTGGATGTCGGGGCTCGCCGGGTCGATGTGCATCTCGCCGGTGGCGCCGGCGTACGCGCCGGTGCCACCGGTGATCGCCGCGTAGAACGGGGGCGGCGGGAAGACCTCCTGGACGAACGTCTGGAACGCGATCGTGCCCTCGGGCAGCATCATGCTGACGTTGCACAGGATGTAGTACGAGGCGTCGTCCTCGACGCGCACGACGGAGCAGGAGCCACCGTCGAAGCCGACCTCTTCGTCGTCGAGGAACAGGGCGTGCGTGAACATGCTGCGGTCGCCGAGGTTGACGTCGGCGCTGCCGTTCTTGAACACCTCACGCCGGAGGGGCTTGGCGACGAGCTTGAGGGTCTTGGTGGTGTCCTGCATGGTGAACTCCCGTTCGAACGTGGTGTCGGTGTCAGGGCATGGGTGGGAAGAAGAACGTTCCTTCAGGCACGTCGAGCCCGGGGATGGGTCGACCGGGGTTGCGGACGGACGTCGTCGGGACGGGTGTGCCGTTGAGCCAGATGTGCAGGTCCCACGCGCGCGGGTGCCCGTAGCTGGGCGGCGGGGCCTGCGGCGGGTCGGCACCGGGTGCCGTGCCGTACTGCTCCTCGACCGGGGGTACGGGCTCGAAGCCGCCGTCGTCCCACAGGTGGATGCCGCGTTCGTGCGCGAACCACTCCGCGCGGCTCACGCACGGCAGCAGCTGCGCCGGGTACTTCGCGACGTCGTACGGCGCCTGGTAGGACCAGCCGGCGAGTACGTAAGGAAAGTCGTACCCGTCGCGTGGTCCATTGGACGTGCCGGACGGCCGGTAGCTCAACATGCTGGGCTTCCCCGGAGTGGGCGCCATCATCGCGTCCATGTCGGCGGCGGTCCAGCCGACGCCGGTGAGGCTGGTCTGCCAATGCGGGAACGAGTCGAACCCGAGGGCGGTGAGCCGGTCGACGTCGGCCTCGTCTCGGAGGACGACCAGGGTGCCCAGCCTCGCCAGCAGCCTGCGCTGGTCCCTGGCCAGGGTCTGACGCCGATCCCGCGGCGTGCACGACGCCTGCGCCCGCGTTCCCGTCACGGCGGACTGCTGCGTCGTGACCGCGTTCGCGTGGTGGTGTCCGGCCGCCGCGGTGGTGTCGCCGGGTGCCGTCACGACCGTGAACGTGGCCGCCGGCACCGCCAGCGCCAGCGCGATCGTGCCGACCAGGCGAGCTCGTGGTGTCAGGTGTCTTCCCATGCCGTTGCCCCTTCGTGGTCAGTGCCCGCTCACCTTGGCGAGCACGGTGTTCCAGTCGTCCGGCGGTTCCGATCCCCGCCACGCGACGTGGTGGTCGGGTCGGACGAGGACGAGCTCGCGCTCCCACACCTCGCGTACCGCGACGTCGAGTGGGAGGTACGTGACCGGCATGGCGCGGTGCCGCGCCGTGTCGACCACGCCCTTCCCCGCGCCGGCCCCCGACGAGTCGACGAGGGTGAAGCCGGCGCCGAGACGGTCGAAGAGCGGGCTGCCGTCCGCCAGCCGTACCGATGGCGCGCGCCCCCCGGGCCAGGTGGTCGGCACGATGCGACCCCAGTCCCACGCGGATGGGTCGGCCTCGTGCCAGACCACGGGTGAGGTGTCGTAGCGGTACCCGAAGTGGATCCCCAGGTTGTCGAGCTGGTACGTCTCGTGTGCCAGGAAGCCCGCGATCTGCTCCCGCGACGCGGCCGCGGCGACGAGCCGCGGGAACCGCAGCCAGACCTCGAGCAGGTTCGCGCACATCTCCCGGTTGAACAACGCCACCGGCCGCCGCTCGATCTGGTAGCTGGCGAGCAACGCGTCGGCACCCCAGCCACGCAGCCTGGCCGCGAGCTTCCAGCCGAGGTCGACCGCGTCCGCGATCCCGGTGTTCGCGCCGTGTCCGCCGGTCGGGTAGAAGTGGTGCACGGAGTCGCCGGCCAGGAAGACGCGGCCGCGGCCGTACGTATCCGCGACGCCGAGGCTGCCCTCCCACTCGACGATGCTGAGCACGTCGTCGACGGTGAAGTCCGCGCCGAGGTTGCGGCGCATCTGTGCGACCGGATCCTCGGCCCGCGCCGCTTCGTCGGCGAGGTGGACGGTTCCCGTCCAGGTGTCCCGCTCGTCCCTGGAGACCAGGGTCAGGCCTCCCGCGGCGATCGTGAGGAACGCCCTGCCGTGACGCCGCAGGACCGGATCGCTGCTGCGGAAGTAGACGTCGCGGTGGTGGGTCGGTGGCGCCAGCAGGCCGACGCCGACGTCGAGCAGCGTGCGTACGGTGCTGCCCGCGCCGTCGCAGCCGATGACGTAGCTCGCCCGGACACGCCGCTCGGCGCCCGTCTGCGACTCGACGAGAGAGACGCGGACGTTGCTGGCGTCCTCCTCGAGGTCCGTCACTGCGCAACCCGGCCGGAAGTCGATGAGCGGATGTGCCTCCACCCGGGCGCGCAGGATCTCCTCGAGCAACGAGCCCTGCAGCCGCTGGTGCGGTTCGGCCGGCATCGTCCCGTCGTTCACGGCGTCGATGCGGTCGCGCAACTCCGTCACCGACGAGTAGTGCCATGTCGCGATCGGCGGCTCGGCGAAGTCGCGGCTCCAGATGAAGGTGAACGGGTGCTCGGGCGGTACACCGCGCCGCCTGATCTCGTCGGTCACGGCGAGCCTGCGCAGCAGCTCCATGCTGCGACCGTTGATGTAGTCCATCTTCGGATGCGGCGACGCGGTCAGCGCCCGGTCGACGAGCACGCTGGTGACGCCGTGCCGGGCGAGCTCGAGGGCGAGCACGGCACCCACCGGGCCGGCCCCGACGATCAGCACCGGCGTCGTGGCGCCGTCTGGCGCCGTGCCGTCGCGGCCGGCCCGCGCTGACTCAGACATGGGACGTCTCCCTCGTGGACGGTTCGATCCGGTGTTCCGGCTCGCCGAGCAACCGGCAGGCGTTGCGCCAGGTGATCCGCTCCCAGGTGTCCGCGTCGAGGCGCAGCGTGCGGAGCTTGGTCAGCTCGACGTCGGGGTGCTGCAGCGGATACTCGGTGCCGAGCAGTACCCGGTCGGCGCCGAGGCGTTCGATCGCCACGCCTGCCACGCCGGCGTAACATCCGGAAGTCTCCGCGAGGATGGTGGGGTACGGGGCGACGACGTCGACCGAGTAGACGTCGATGCCGATGAAGCCGCAGTGCCCGAGCACGAACGTCGTGTCGGGGAACGTCTGGGCGAGTGCGACCAGGTCGCGGGCGCCGCAGCCGCGCCGGCCGATGCAGACCACATAGACCGGATGCCCTGCGGTGGCTGCCACCTCGACCAGCGCCATCGTGCGTTCGTCGGTGAGCGGCACGCCGTGCACGGCAGGCGAGATCTCCAGTCCTCGGAAGCCGGTGACCTGCTCGCGGTACGGACGTTCGCCGCGGTGCGGGTTGCCGAAGAAGAACGGCAGCAACCGGCCGGCGGTGCTCGAGCAGGCCTCGAGTACGGCGTCGTTGTCGGCGTCGTCCTCGATGTGGCCCTCGGTCATGATCTGCCTCGCGAGCCGGTCGAGGTCGATCACGCCACCCGAGCAGATGGCGGCGCGGTCGATGCCGCAGCCGTCCATCGTCGCGAGCAGCGTGTCGACGGCGCCGGGTCGCGGTGCGAGCCGTGCGTGGATGTCGAAGATCGGCGTGCCGGTGGCGGCTCCTGCGCGTGCGCTCATCGGTCGCTCAGCCCTGCCAGGTCCCGGTCGCGACGCACTCCGGCGGCGAGCGAGGACGAGCCGGCCCTGCTCGCGGTCAGTGCCTCCCGCATCCGACGCGTCGTGACGGTCACCGCGCAGCGTTGCGTCGCATAGTCGAGTCCCATCCGGTGCTGGGCCAAGGAGAAGTCGGCGACCGCGTCGGCGACGAGGAACGGTTCGATGTCCTGGGTGAACGCGTCGCAGGCCGTCATCAGGCAGCCGATGTGGGCGTAGACGCCGCAGATGACCAGCTGGTCACGTCGGTACCGGTGCAGGATGTTCGCCAGCGTCGTGCCGTGGAACGCGCTGTACCGCCACTTCGTGAGGACGGCGTCCTGCGGCCCGGGGGCGAGCTCGTCGATGATCCGCCTGCCGTGGTCGTCGGTACCCATGCCGGGACCCCAGAAGTCGTGCAGGAGTCCGCGCTGTGCGCGGGTCATCCGTCCCGGCTGCGCCGTGTAGACGACCGGCATGCCGAGCCGCGTCGCAAGCTCACGCAACGAGACGATGTTCGCGACCAGGTCGGTCACCGGTGGCCGGTCGGCGGGGAACGCCTGGACGAAGTAGTGCTGCATGTCGTGGACGAGCAGGGCGGCCCGACCGGCGTCGGGTTGCCAGGTCACCTGGGCCAGGCCGAGCTCGGCCTCGGTCGGCATGTCGTACGCGGCGATCGTGGGGATGGCCATGTCTGCTCCTTCTGCGGTGTCGCCGAGGCCGGGCAGTGCGGATCAGGCCCGCAGAGCCGCGCCTCCGTCGACGTAGAGGTCCTGCATGGTGATGTGGCCGGCGCGGTCGGAGGCCAGGAACAGCACCGCGTCGGCCACGTCGTCGGGCCGTGCGAGCTTCTGGAGCGGGATGCCTACCCGGTACTGCTCGGGCGCGCCGTCGATCGTGGACTGCGCGCCGTACCCGTCGTGCCACATCGACCTCAGCATCGTCGTGTCCGTCGAACCCGGCGCGACCACGTTGCAACGGATGCCGCGTGGTGCGAGCTCCAGCGCGAGACACCGGGTGAAATGAGCGGCGGCGGCCTTCGACGCGGCGTACGCCGACATGCCCATCCGCGGTACACCGGCGGCGTTGGACGCGACCGTGACGATGCAGCCGTACCCCCGTGCCGCCATCCGCCGGCCGACCGCACGGCAGGCGTGGAAGACGCCGAAGGTGTTGACGGCGAACACGGCCGCCCAGTCCTCGTCGGACATCTCCACCGCCTGACCGGTACGCAGCACCCCCGCGACGTTGACCAGGACGTCGACGGGGCCGAGCTCCGCCTCGACCCGGTCGACCGCGGCGTCGACGCTGGCCGGGTCCCGCACGTCCGCCGGGTAAGCGGCGTGCCGCCCCGGCCGGTCGAGCTTCTCGACCAGCGTGTCCAGGCCCGCGGCGTCGAGGTCGACCGCCGCGACGGTCGCCCCGTTCCTGGCCAGCCCGTGGGCGACGGCCTCCCCGATGCCGGCGGCCGCGCCCGTCACCACGGCGACCCGGTCCTCGAACCCGTCCATGTCGTCCTCGCTTTCCGTGGCGGTCAGCCGGTGACCGCGGCCGCGGCGTCGTAGCCGTAGATCCAGTCCTGCTTCGCCAGTGCGCCCTCCGCCGCGAGCGCGCGGTCACGCTGCCGCTGCTCCTCGCCGTCGGGGAGATGCAAGGCGGTCGTGTTCGCCCGGGAGATCTCGTGCACCCGCCCGGTGCGTGGCTTGCGAAGGTCCTCGTACTGGCGCAGCGCGCCGGCGATCCCGCCGACGTCCACGTCGCGGAGGCAGGCCGCCAGCGTCACGGCGTCCTCGATCGCCTGGTTCGCGCCCTGCGCGAAGAACGGCAGCATCGGGTGGGCCGCGTCACCGACGACGGTCAGCCGATCGGTGCTCCAGGTGGACAACGTCCCGCGGTCGTGCAGCGCCCACTGGCTGACGGTGTCCGGGGCCGCCGTCAGCGTCTGCACCTCGGAGTTCCACCCGGTGTACGCGTGCGCGAGCGTCTCCCTCCGCCCTTGCGCCGACCACGACTCGATCTCCCACCGGCTGCCGGGGAACGTCGCGCCGAGGCTGACCTGCGTTCCGCCGGAGACCGGGTAGCTCACACAGTGCTGCCCGGGGCCGAGCCAGATGACGACCCGCGGTTCGGCGAGGAGGAACGGCGCCCGCTCGGCCGGGATGAGCGCCCGGTAGATCGTCTGCCCCGAATAGCGCGGCTCGTCGCGGACGAGCCGTTCGCGTACCCGCGAGTGGATGCCGTCCGCTCCGATGACGAGATCGGCGGTGACACTCGACCCGTCGGAGAACTCGAGTTCGACCTCGTCGACGCCCTCGCGGACGGCGACGCAGCGCCGGCCGAGGTGCACGATCCGCTCCGGCAGCCGTTCGAGCAGGCCGCGGTGCAGATCGGCCCGGTGCACCGTGTAGTACGGCGCCCCGTAGCGTTCCTCGCACTCGTCGCCGAGCGGCGTGCGGCGCAGCAACGAGTTGTCGTCCCAGCGGCGCATCTCGAGTGCCGCGGGACGCACGCCCTTGTCGCGCAGCCTGGTGCCCACGCCGAGCCGGTGCAGTACACGCGCGGCGTTGGGTGCCAGCTGGATGCCCGCACCGACCTCACCGAGCAGACGCGTCTGTTCGAAGACGTCGCAGCACAGGCCGGCCTCGTGCAGCGCCGCCGCCACGGTCAGGCCCGCGATGCCGGCGCCGACCACGGCGATCCGGATGTCCTCGCTCCGCACTGCGCACCTCCGATACGTGTCGCGAACCGGTCAGTAGTAGAGGACTGCCTTGCTCCAGTCCTCGTCCGGGCCGAACAGGCTGCGAGGCTTGACCACGTCGTGGCTGCGGGTCAGCACCTCGGCGGGGACGAGCGATCCCGCCTGCAGCGCGACGACGTGGGACCTGACGCCGAGCCGGTCACGAAGGGCGTCCGTGAGCGCGGCGACGGCGTGGTCACGGTGCTGGTCGGCCGCCTCGATCTCGACCCGGAGAACGTCCCGCTCCGCGCGGGCGCGCCAGAACAGTACGCCGTACTCGGCAGGCAGGTCGAAGACGATCTCCTCCAGCTGATGCTGGCTGACCGGGACGCCCCCGACCTCGTGGCCGAACGCGTTGCGGCCGAGCACGCGGATCGACGGCAGCGCCCACCCGCAGTCGCAGTCGGAGTAGCTGACCTCGACGTTGTCCTCGAGGTTGTAACGGACCAGCGGCATGGCCTCCCGGTACAGCGTGGTCGCGACCAGCTGGCCGCTGCCCTCGCTGCTGCAGCGCCCGGTCCGTGGGTCGTACACCTCGAACACGAAACGGTCGGCCCACAGGTGCATGTGTCCCGCTGCACACTCCCCGGCGAGGCTGCCGGTCTCGGTGGAGCCGTACTCCTCGACGACCGGCACGCCCCACAGCTGGCTGATTCGCCGGCGCCGTGCCGTGCTGAGCGGTTCCCCTCCGACGAAGAGGCCGCGCAGGGCAGGGAAGTCGGTCTTCGGATCGAGGCCGGCCTCCTTGGCCGCCGCCGCCCAGAGCAGGCACTCGGTCGGCACCGACCAGGTGATGGTGACGCCGAGGTCGCGGAGCACCCGGACCACCCGGGAGTACGGCATCGCCAGCGAGCGGTTGTCGCCGGGGACGACCGTCGCCCCGGCCAGGCGTCCCGCCGCGTGCGCGAGGTGCCCGGTGAGCAGAAGGGCGTACGGCGTGCGGACCAGGAACGTGTCCGTCGGCAGCATGCCGATCGCCTTGCGAGCGAACCGTTCCGCGAGGTCGAGCCAGTCCTCGGCGGTGTAGTAGGAGGCGGTCGGCCGTCCCGCCGTCCCGCTCGACTCGTGGTACGTGGCCAGCCGTTCCCTGCCCACTGCCAGTAGACCGTACGGATACGAGTCGCGCAGGTCCTGCTTCGTCGTCAGCGGCAGGCTCGCGAGGTCGTCGAGCGTGCTCGGTGGGCTTCCCGCGGCGAAGCGTTCCCGGTAGAACGGTGAGCGGGCAGCCCAGGTCAGTGACCGGGCGAGCTGTCGCGACTGCATCTCGAGGAGTTGCTCGGCGCCGTCCCACTGCCCGAGCTGGGGCAGTGGCTCAAGGGTCTGGGTCATCGCCGGTCCCTTCCGTTCACTGCTCGAGGCAGAACTCGTCGATGGGGTAGCCGACGTGCCGCTGCTCGGTCGGCAGATAGCCGAGCACCCGCGTGCCGGCGGTCAGCTCGGTGACATTGAGCACGACGCCGCCGGGGCCGAGCACGCGCACGTGCCAGTCGTCCTGGACGATGAGGTTGACGTCCTGCCCGGACGGCGCGACCGCGTCGATCGCGAGCAGCGGCCTGGTCTCGATCTTCACCCGGCCGACTGCGACGATGCGCGTGCGTCCTGACGAGTCCACGGCGAGCACCTTCGAACCCGCGCGCAGCTCGCTGAGGTAGTTCGTCCGTCCCGCCGCCCCGACGGTGTACGAGTGCAGGGCGCCCGCGTTCACCCGGAACGGCCGGGTCGGCATGTACGGCAACGGGTGCGTCTCGCTGCAGCCCAGGATCATTCCCTGGGAGGTCGAGCCGACGAGGATGCCCTCGTCCAGCCGGAAGTGGGTGCAGGTGTCGACGCACGCACGCTCGCCCATGCCCACACGCCTGATGCCGCGCACGTCGAGCGCGACGAGATCGAGGTCCGCGGGACGGTCGTCGGCGGCCGCCTTGAGCTTCGTGGCGTCACCGACGGTCTGCGGGGTGAGCATGACGCCGTCCGAACCGTGCTCGAGCACGCCGAAGACGATCTCGGCCTCCTCGACGTCCTGGACCCCGGTGATGATGCTGCCCTCGGCCTTGTTGGCCGCGGCGAGCACGATCTCGAGCGGGATCTTGGTCGGGTCGCGGAACAGCAGGACGGCCCACCGGTCGCTCCTGGCGACCTCGCAGGCGAGCTCGAGGCTCTCCGCGTCGGTGATCTCGACGAAGCGTCCGAACTCGACGGTCGGGTGGGTGGCGGCCAATGCGGCGCGGTCGCCGTACGCCTCAGGACCCAGGATGACGATGTCTGCCTTCAGGTCGCTGGGCACCTCACCGCCCTGAGGGAAGTACACCCGGCGGGTGGTCGGTGGCAGGGTCTCGAGGTCGGCGAGATCGGCGGCGACGATGCCGTCGACGCGCTGGTGCACCGCCTCTTCGAGGATCGCGTCCTTCACACCGTTGGTCTTGCGGACGTCCAGCCAGCAGAGTTTCACGGCATCTCCTTGGAATCGTGGTTGCTGAGGTGGTCCCGGCGATCAGCCGGCCGCGACCGCGAGCTCGTCGTGGGGGAGTGCGGGGATCCGGTCACTGTCGTCGTGCACCAGGTCCGCGACCATCCGCGCCGTCGCGCCCGGATCGGTGGCCTGGAAGATGTTGCGGCCCATGGCGAGACCGGCGACACCGCCGCGCATCGCGTCGCCCACGTATCGGCGCAGCTCGCCGATGCTGGTCACCGGCGGGCCACCCGCGAGGATCACGGGAATGGGGCAGGCACGCGTGATGTCCGCCATCGTGCTCACCGAGTCGACCGCGACGGTCTTGACGATGTCGGCCCCGAGGTCGACAGCGAGCGTCACGGCGTGCGCGACGAGCTCCGGGTCCCGCGGGTTGCGGACCTCAGGCCCGCGCGGGTACACCATGGCGAGCAGCGGGACGTTCCACTGCTCGCATGCCTCGGACACGGCCGCCAGGTCGGCGACCTGGCGGCCCTCGTCCAGCGATCCGAGGTTGACGTGCACGCTGACCGCGTCGGCGCCGAGCCGCAGCGACTCCGCGACGTTGGCGACCAGGTACTTGGCGTTCGGGTCGGTGGCGCGGGCCGTGCTCGCGGACAGGTGCACGATGAGGGACGTTCGGGCGAACCAGGCGGGGTCGACGTGGCGCAGGCTGCCCTTGTGCAGGACGACGGCGTCGACGCCGTTGCCGGCGAGCTGGCCGACCAGCCGGTCCAGGCCCGCCCCACCGGTGATGGGCCCGTCACTGATCGAGTGGTCGAGGGGAACCACGAACATCCGTGTGGGGGCGTGCCGGTAGAGGCGGCGTAGCCGAATCCGGCGGGCGAACGAGGAGTTCATCGACATCGTCGTTCCTTCCTTCCAGCTCAGGCCGAGGTCACTGCCACGGCGGCGAGGTCTTCGCGGGCGAGCTCGAACTCGTCATGCAACAGCCGCACCGCATCGAGCACGCGGTCCAAGGGGATGACCACGGAGGTACGGATCTGGGACGTGGAGAGCCAGCTGGTGGGGATGCCGGCGGTCGCGAGAACGGTGAGCATCCGGGCCGTGTACTGAGGACGGTTGAGCAGTCCCATGCCGATGACCGAGACCTTGCCGACGTTCTCGTCGACGTGGACGTCGGCACCGAGCCCGGTCACTGCCTCTCGGATGGTGGACAGCGTGTCGGCGACGTCCTTTCGCCGCATCGTGAAGCCCATCCGGAACTCTTCCTCGTGCAGACCGGAGCGGGCGACGAGATCGACCGGAACAGCATGAACGGACAGCATCGCGAGGATGTCCGCGGCGAGGTCGCCCCGCCGTGATCCGCAGTGCACCAGGACACGGGCGACGTCCATATCGTGGGCAATGGCCACGACCACTCCACTTGTCTCGAGCATGGTCTCGTCGCTTTCCGCCGGGATCACCGTTCCCGACTCGGTAGTGGCTCTCGGTGCCGAGTGACGGACTCGCAGCTCGACGCGGTGCATCGCCGCGAGCTCGACCGCCCTGGAGTGCAGGACCTTGGCGCCGGCGAAGGACATCTCGGCCATGACGCTGACGTCAACGGTGGTGAGGACGCGTGCGTCCGCCACGACGCGAGGGTCCGCGGTGGAGACGCCGGGGACGTCCGTGCAGATCTCGCAGCGGCCGGCACGCAGTACCGCGGCGAGTGCGACGGCCGTGGTGTCCGAGCCGCCACGACCGAGCGTGATGACATCGCCCGTGTCGCCGACCCCCTGGAATCCGGCGACCACGGGGACGGCGCCGTCGGCCAGCACTCTCCCTATTCGCCGGGTGTCGATGTCCGCGATCACGCCGGACCCGTGAGGGCCCGCGGCGCGGATCCCGGCCTGTGCGGCGGTGAGCGAGCACGCGGGTGTCCCGAGGTCCTCCAAGGCGATCGCGAGCAACGCGGCCGAGGCGGTCTCCCCGGTCGTGAGCAGCTGGTCGGTCTCGCGGCCGGCACGGTCGGGACCGGCTGTCGCGGCGAGCCGAAGCAGATCGTCGGTCGTGTCGCCGCGCGCTGACACGACCACGACCGTCGGGTGCCCCGACCTGTGCTGTGCCGCCACGGCCCGGGCGATGCCGGCGACCTGCTCGCCCGTCGCGAGCGAGCTACCCCCGTACTTGACGACGGCCGGGGCGCGGCCGGTACCGGAGCTCTGGCCGGTCGCACCGAGCCAGGAGACGGTCTGCGTCTCCCGGTTCCTTCGATCGACCGGTTGGCTCGTGCTGATCACGTGGTGCCCCTGTACGTCGCGGCTCTTGGTGCGATCAGCGTGCGGCTGCGCGACCGACCGGGGCATCACCGGTTCACGGGATCCTTTGGGATCACAGCGGTTTCGACGAAGGTCTGCTCTCGCTCCGTGACTGTTTCCTCGCCTGCGCGATGCGGAGAGTAACGCGTCGACAGTCGTTACGCCAGCCTTCACTCGGCTGCGGTGTATGGGCCCGAGGTGGGGTGGACAGATTGGTGCTGTCGCTTCCGAGGAGGGATCGGTATGCCGCCGGTGAGTCCGCCACTCGTGGGACGCGACGGTGCGCTGCGTGAGCTGGGTACCGCGCTCATCGGCACCGCCGAAGGCGGAGGAGGGTGTGTCGTACTCGAGGGACCGGCGGGGATCGGCAAGAGCAGGATGCTCGAAGCGGTCGCGACGAGGGCCTGCCGACTCGGGGTCGAGGTGGCGGCGGGGCAGGCGGCCGAGCTGGACCGGGTGGCGCCGCTCACCACACTGATCACGGTGCTGCGCGAGTACGCGCCCGCGCTCGTGCACGGCGCCATGACCGACGCCGACTCCGGTGGCCTGTCGCGGGTCGACGCACTTCGTACCGCCATCGAGGACCACGTCCGCGACCGCCGGCTCCTCGTCCTGCTGGACGACGCGCACTGGGCCGACGAGCTGAGCGCCCTCGCCCTGCGGGTCCTGGTGCCGGCGCTCGCGTCGTCTCCCGTGCTGTGGGTGCTTGCCCGCCGGCCCGGTCCGGTGTGGGGCGGCACGCCGGCCGCGCAGGAGGCCATCGACTGGCTGGTCCTGGACGGGGCGCGCAAGATCCTGCTGGAACCGCTCGACGACGACGCGGTCGCCACGCTCTGCGCCCGCCTGCTCGGCGCCACGCCCGACCAGACCGTCATCGAGCTCGCCGGCCGCGGCGAGGGGAACCCGTTCCTCATCGGTGAGCTGTTGACGACGTTGGACATGGCGGGTCAGCTGCGGATCGACGACGGTCGCGCCACCGTCGTCGACCGCGACCTGCCCTCGGACTTCCTCACGGCCGTGCACCGGCAGATGCGCGGCCTCTCCGACGACGTACGCAGATTGCTCGACGCCGGCTCCGTCCTGGGGCGACCGTTCAGCCTGCACGAGGCCGCCGGGCTGCTCGGTCGGCCCGCGGTCGACCTCGTGCCCGCCGCCACCGAGGCCGTCGCGTGCTGCGCACTCGTCGACAGCGGGGACGAGCTCGACTTCCGGCACGACCTGATCAGGGAGGCGATCTACGAGGCGCTGTCGGGCCCGGTGCGGTCGGCGCTGCACCGCGAGGCCGCCGGTGTCGTCCAGGCCGAGGGGCGGTCCGCGGTCGAGGTCGCCGAGCACCTCGTCCGTGGTGGTCGTCCCGGCGACGAGAACGCCAGGGCGGTGCTTCGCGAGGCGATCGGACAGGTCGCGCCGTCCGCCCCTGGAACCGCCGCCGATCTGGCGTTGCGCATGCTCGAGCTCGTCGACGAGCACGACTCCGGCCGGCCGCAGCTCATCGCGGACACGGTACGGCTGCTCGCTGCCGCCGGTCGGGTGGAGCAGGCCACGGAGCTCGGAGAACGGGCGTTACGGTCCGGCCTCGACGTGCCGTCGGAGGCCGCGTTGCTGCTCGGACTCGCCGAAGCGCACAAGCACGCGGGTCGCAGCGCTGCGGTCGTCGACTTCACGGCGCGGGCGTTGTCCCGCGACGGCGTACCGGAACCGCTACGCGCGCAGCTGCTCGCGATCCGCGCCCACGGCCTGCTCGGCGAGATCGACCTGACGGGAGCAGACAGCGCCGGTGCCGACGCGGCGGAGGTGGGAGCGCGGACCGGGCAGCATGCCGCGACGGTGTTCGGCATGGTGGCTCGCAGCGTGGCGTCACGTGCCGGCGGTGCGCTCGACGACGCGGTGCGGCACGCGCGGGAGGCCGTGGCGACCGCCGACGCCGCGGGCGGTGAGGCGTCGCAACGCCATCCGCGGCTGTGGCTCGCGCGGGCGTTGGTCGCGGTCGACCAGTTCGCCGAGGCCGACGCCGTGTACGAGATGGGCCAGCGCGAGGCGGACCAGATGGGCACCGCGTGGTCGCAGCCGTTGTGGCACTACTACCGTGCCGAGCTGCGGATGGCCGCGGGCCGGCTGGACGACGCGTGCGCGGAGGCCGAGGCCGGTCTGCTCATCTCCGAGCAGCTTGCTGCGCGCGCATTGACCGTTCCGCTGTTGGGCATCCTCGCCCAGGTCGCGACGCTGCGGGACGAGGTGGACGTCGCCCGCGACCATCTGAAGAGCGCCGACGACCTGCTGGCGGGAGGGATCGGCGCGGGACCCGAGGACCTGGCCTGGCGGGTCGCGCTCGTGCAGGACGCCATGGGCGAACCCGCGGCGGCCGTGGAGACGGTCACGGAGATCTACGCCGGGTTCCCGCGGCGGGTACTGATCCTCACGCAGGACCCGATCGCGGGAGCACAGCTCGTCCGGATGGCGCTGCGGGCGGATGCCGGGGCCCGGGCGAGCCTTGCGGCCGCGGCGACGCGGCGGCTGGCCGAGCTCAACCCGACCGTGGCGTCACTGTACGCCGCGGCCGCGCACGCCGACGGGCTGGTGCGCGGCGACGTGGTCATGCTGCGCTGTGCGGTTCGGGCGTACCGGGGGACGCCCCGAGTGCTCGCCCGGGCGATGGCGTTGGAGGACACCGGGTGCGCCGAACGCGACGCGGGCCGTCGGCAGGCGGCCGTCGAGCTGCTGACCGAGGCGCTCGAGCACTACCGGTCGTGCGGGGCGCGACGCGAGGCGACCCGCGTCGCCAAGCGGCTGCGCCGGCTCGGTGTGCGGGGCGGGTCGGTACGCGACACGCCGGCCAGCAGCCCGTGGGACACCTTGACCGAGTCGGAGCTGCGCGTCGTCCGGCTGGTGGCGGACGGCCTCACCAACCGCGAGGCCGCCGACCAGCTCTTCCTGTCGCCGCACACCGTGGACAGCCACCTGCGGCACAGCTTCACCAAGCTCAGCGTCAACAACCGGGTCGAACTCACCAGGGAGGTCCTGGCACATCGGGCCGACGCGGATTGATGGCTCTTCACGATCCAGGGTGTGGTCGGGGTCTGATGCCGCCGGTCTCCAGCAGTGATCGGGCGATGTAGTTCGTCAGGTTGCAGACCCGCCCATGTCAGTGGTGCCGCATAGGTTGCCACCACGTCTCGTCATGAACGCCCCGAGAGAAGTAACCGGGGCGCGAGAAGCGCCTATGACACGAAAGGTGATCCACATGTCCCACACCATCGTCAATCCCGCCGGGTTGCACGATCCGGTCCCGTTCGGCTACAGCCACACCGCCACCATCCCGGCTGGCACGGAGCTGGTGCTTGTCGCGGGTCAGTACGGATCGGGCGCGGACGGCGCGGTTGTCTCGACCGACTTCACCGAGCAGGTGCAGCAAGCGTTCCGCAACCTCGGCGTCGCCCTTGCCGCCCACGGGCTCGACCTCAGCCACGTCGTCCAGCTCAGGACGTATGTGGTGAACCTCGACTTCGACAAGCTCGGGGCAATCGCCGGGGCCGTGCAGGGCGGCTGCGGCGACAATCCTCCCACGCAAACCGTCATCGGGGTCGCCGGCCTGGCTATGCCCGACATCCTGTTCGAGGTCGAAGCCGTCGCCGCAGGATACTAGCTACTTCGACCTGAAAAACCCTGTGGGGTCGTGACGGCGACCTCGGCAGACGGTTGGGCGGCTATCGGTGACCGGTCAGGTGGGCATGATTCATCCCGGTGGGGCTCTTCACGCTGCCAGCGCTCCGACCTTGACCA
>WHST01000047.1 GCA_009379955.1 Streptosporangiales bacterium
AGCGGCAGGTTGACGTGCGGGCTCTACCGCACCGTTGTGATCACGCCGTCGCCAGGGACACCGCGGGCCACCCCCTACTTTTCACCCGTAGGGGATGGCCCGCCAGGGTCCCCCAGTGGTTGACGTGATCAACGGGGACTTGACCTCGTGCAGGGACGAGGTGAAGTCCCCGTTCGGGAGGTTAACGTGATCACTTCGGACCCCGCGAGAAGTGGCGCGGGCCTCGGGGCCGTCAGCTGAACTCGGCCAGCGTGCGTTCGGCTTCCGCGAGCCATTCGCGGCGGGCCTCCGCGGCGTCGCGGGCGTCGTGGGCGTCCTTCTCCCGGCCGGCGGCCCCGGCCTTCTCGGCCCGGGAGTCGAGCTTCGCGATCGACTCGCGCAGCTGCGCGACGGTGGCCTCGGCGCGCGCCCTGGCCTCGGGGTTGGTACGCCGCCACTCCCGCTCCTCCGCCTCGCGCACCGCGTCCTCGACGCGACGCATGCGCGACTCGATGCGGGACCGGTCGCCGCGCGGGACGTGGCCGGCGGCGTTCCAGCGCTCGTGCACGTCGCGCAGGGCGTTGCGGGTCGCGGAGAGGTCGGTGACGGGCAGGAGCGCCTCGGCCTCCTCGACGAGGGTGGTCTTCTGCTCGAGGTTGGCGCGCTGCTCCGCGTCGCGCTGGTCGAACACGGCCGACCGTGCGGCGAAGAACGCGTCCTGGGAGGCCTTGAAGCGGTTCCAGAGGTCCTGGTCGACGGAGCGTTCGGCGCGACCGGCCGCGCGCCATTCGTTCATCAGGTCGCGGAAGCGCCCCGACGTGGGTCCCCAGTCGGTGGAGTCCTGGAGCGACTCGGCCTCGGTGACGAGCCGTTGCTTGGCGGCACGGGCCTCGTCGTGGTGGCTCGCGAGGTCCTGGAAGTAGCGGCGGCGTCGCTTGGCGAAGGTGTTGCGCGCGGCGGCGAGCCGCTTCCACAGCGCCTGGTCGGTGGGCCGGTCGAGCCGGTCGAGGGTCTTCCAGAGGTCGATGAGCTCGCGGATCCGGTCGCCGCCCGCCTTCCACCGCGTGCCGTTGGCGGCGATCTCCTCCGCCTCGGCCACCACGGCCTCCTTGCGCTGCCTCGCCTCGTCGCGGTGGCGTTCGCGCTCCTCGCGGACGACCTCGCGACGGCGTTCGACGGCGGGACTGAGGGCGTCGAGGCGGGCGCTCAGCGCGTCGAGGTCGCCCACCGCGGCGGCGGAGGCGAGGGACTCGCGCAGGTGCGCGATCTGCTTGGTCGCCTGGTCGGGGGAGAGCGCTCCCCGTCCGATGCGCTGCTCGATCAGGTCGACCTCGGTGGCGAGCTCGTCGAACTTGCGGTGGAAGAACGCGAGGGCCTCCTCGGGCGACCCCGCCTGCCATGACCCGACGACACGCTCGCCCTCGGACGTGCGCACGTAGACGGTGCCGTCGTCGTCGACGCGGCCCCACGGGTCGCTCGTCACGGCTCCTCCTCCGGCCACGGTGCCCTGCTACGCCTTCTCGACCGTGATGTTCTTGATGGTGACCTTCTTCTTGGGCGGGCCGCCGCCGACCTGCGGATCCTCCTTGGTGACGCCACCCTTGGCCACCTTCTCGACCATACCGATACCGCCTGTGACGTGCCCGAACACGGTGTACTGGGGTGGCAGCGGCGAATCCTTGTAAACGATGAAGAACTGGCTGCCGTTACTGTCCGGCGTCCCGCTGTTCGCCATCGCGAGCGTGCCCTTCTTGTACGTCGCGCCGGTGGTGTTCTCGGACGCGTACTGGTAGCCAGGGCCCTGGGCCTCGCCCTTGGGCTTGCCGCACTGCAGCACGTAGATCTGCTTGTTGACCACCCGGTGGCACGGCGTGGCGTCGAAGAACTTCTTGCTCGCCAGGAAGCCGAACGAGTTGACCGTGCACGGCGCCTTCTTGCCGTCGAGTGCCACCGTGATGTCGCCGCGGTTGGTGGCGAGCGTGGCCTCGAACTCGGACTTGACCGGCTTCTTCGGCGGCGTGCCGACGTCCTTCTGCTTGCCCGCCTGGGCAGGGACCTTGGCGTAGGCGCAGGTGTTCGCGGCGGCCTTGGTGGGGGTCGGCTTCGGCGGCGCCGACGACTCCTTGGTCGGCAACGCCGACGGATCGTCGCGGTCCTTCTTGGACAGCGTCAAGGCGAGGAACGTCATGCCACCGACGACCACCACGACGATGAGGACCGACGTGACCACGGCTCTGATCGTGCGCCGGCGTTCGTCCTTGCGGATCCTGCGCGTGACCTGGCGCTGGTACCTCTCGCGCTCGAGCTGCCTGCGTCGCTCCTTGCCGGGCACGCGCTCATCCTCCTCGTGGGAATACTCCGGGATCCCGGCATGGTAGCTGGCGCGGGAGGAGCCGTGAGGGGCCCCGCCGCGGTTGATGCCGCCTCGTGATCACCTGACGGGACGCTGGGGGCATGTCGTGCGCGGCCGCGCACGCCGCGTCGGTACGCTCGGCAGTATCCCGAGGACATCCGGTCCGGGGCGAGATGTGGGGGTTTTCGGTGCTCATCGCCGGCTTCCCCGCCCAGGCGTTCGGCACGAACTGTTACGTCGTCGCGCCTGCGGCAGGTGAGGAGTGCGTCGTCGTCGACCCCGGCTACGGGGTGCGACGCGAGCTCGACGCGCTCATCGACGAACACCGGCTGCGGCCCGTGGCCGTGCTGCTGACCCACGGGCACCTCGACCACACCTTCTCGGTCACGCCCGTCTGCGGGGCGCGCGACGTGGCCGCGTACATCCACCCCGACGACGCCGAGCTGCTGGAGCACCCCGAGCGCGGCCTGTCGCCGGAGACGGTCGCGATGCTCGGCGGCTTCGAGTGGACCGAGCCGGACGACGTGAAGCCGCTCGCCGACGGCGAGACCGTCGAGCTCGCCGGCCTGGAGATCGGCGTCGACCACGCTCCCGGCCATACCAGGGGGTCGGTGCTGTTCCGGCTGCCGGCCGACGACGACGTGCCCGAGGTGTGCCTGGCGGGCGACGTGCTGTTCGCCGGCTCGATCGGCCGCACCGACCTGCCCGGCGGCGACCACGCGACGATGCTGCAGACCCTGCGGACGAGGGTGCTGCCGCTCGCCGACACGACGGTCGTCCTGCCGGGCCACGGCCCCCAGACGACGATCGGCCGGGAGCGTCGCGGGAACCCGTTCCTGCGGGAGCTGCTCGACCAGGAGAGTGGAACAGAGAACTAGTGGCAACCTTCCGTGCGCCCAAGGGCACCTACGACCTCCTCCCGCCGTTGTCCGAGACCCACCTCGCCGTGCGCGCCGGCCTCGCCGACCCGCTGCGCGCCGCCGGTTACGGCTACGTCGAGACGCCGACGTTCGAGGACACCGGTCTGTTCGAACGCGGCGTCGGCGAGTCGACCGACGTCGTCAGCAAGGAGATGTACACGTTCGACGACAAGGGCGGCCGGTCGCTGACGCTGCGGCCCGAGGGCACCGCCAGCGTCGTCCGCTCCGCCGTCGAGCACCACCTCGACCGCGGCTCGCTGCCGGTCAAGCTCTGGTACTCGGGCTCGATGTACCGGTACGAGCGGCCGCAGGCCGGCCGCTACCGCCACTTCTGGCAGGTGGGCGCCGAGGCGCTCGGGCTGGAGGACCCGGCGCTCGACGCCGAGCTCGTCCAGCTGGCCGTCGCGGGCTACCGGTCGCTCGGCCTGACCAGGTTCCGGGTGCTGCTGAACACGTTGGGCTGCCGCGAGTGCCGGCCGGCGTACCGCGAGAAGCTGCTCGGCTTCCTGCGCGGCCTCGACCTCGACGAGCCCACCCGGGCACGTGCGGAGCTGAACCCGTTGCGGATGTTCGACGACAAGCGGCCCGAGATCGCCGACGCGATGACGGCCGCGCCGCTGGTGGTCGACGAGCTGTGCGCGGAGTGCCGCGCGTACCACGACGAGGTGCGCGCGCTGCTCGATGACGTCGGTGTCGCGTACGAGGACTCGCCTCGGCTGGTCCGCGGTCTCGACTACTACACCCGCACCACGTTCACGTTCGACCACCCGGGACTCGGCGCGCAGTCGGAGATCGGCGGCGGCGGCAGGTACGACGGCCTCGCGGAGCTCGTCGGCGGGCCCCGGCTGCCCGGCGTCGGCTGGGCGCTCGGCGTCGACCGCACGGTGCTCGCGCTCGAGGCCGAGGGCGTCACGGTGGCCGCGGCGGCGGTGGCCGGCGCGTTCCTGGTCCCGCTCGGCGACGAGGCACGCAGGCGTGCCTTCGGCCTGCTGACCGAGCTGCGGTCGGTGGGGGTCGAGGCTGACATGGCGTACGGCGGACGCGGCCTCAAGGGCGCGATGAAGGCGGCCGACAGGTCGGGAGCGCGCTACGCGGTGATCATCGGCGAGCGAGATCTCGCCGGCGGCGTCGCGCAGGTCAAGGACCTCGCCAGTGGCGAGCAGGACGCCGTCGCGCTGACCGATCTCGTCGCAGCACTGAAGGAGAAGCTTTGATCCGCACCCACGACGCCGGCGCGCTGCGTGCTGCGCACGCCGGTGACACGGTCACCCTCGCCGGCTGGGTCGCGCGCCGCCGCGACCACGGCGGTGTCGTCTTCGTCGACCTGCGCGACGCGAGCGGTGTCGTCCAGGTCGTGTTCCGTTCCGACTCCGTGGCGACTGCCGCCGGCGACCTGCGCAGCGAGTACTGCGTGCGGGTCACCGGCATGGTCGCGCGGCGTCCGGCCGGCAACGAGAACCCGGCGCTGCCGACGGGCGACGTCGAGGTCGACGCCGCGGAGCTCGTGGTGCTCAGCGAGTCGGCCCCGCTGCCGTTCCCGCTCGACGAGCACGTCGACGTCGGCGAGGAGGTCAGGCTCAGGTACCGGTACCTCGACCTGCGCAGGCCGGGCCCCGCGGCCGCGATCCGGATGCGTTCGGAGATCAACCGCGTCGCCCGCGAGGTGCTGCACGCGCGCGACTTCGTCGAGATCGAGACCCCGACGATGACGCGGTCGACGCCGGAGGGCGCGCGCGACTTCGTCGTGCCCGCCCGGCTGCGTCCCGGCTCCTGGTACGCGCTCCCACAGTCGCCGCAGCTGTTCAAGCAGCTGCTCATGGTCGCGGGCATGGAGCGCTACTTCCAGATCGCGCGGTGCTACCGCGACGAGGACTTCCGGGCCGACCGGCAGCCGGAGTTCACCCAGCTCGACGTCGAGATGTCGTTCGTGTCCGAGGACGACGTGATCGAGGTCGGCGAGGCGGTCGCGTCCGCGCTGTGGCGCGAGGTCGCCGGGCACGAGATCCCGTTGCCGATCCCGCGCATCGCGTACCACGAGGCGATGGCGCGCTTCGGATCCGACAAGCCCGACCTGCGGTTCGGCCAGGAGCTCACCGAGCTGACCGGGTTCTTCGCCGAGACCCCGTTCCGGGTGTTCCAGGCGGAGTACGTCGGCGCGGTGGTCATGCCCGGCGGTGCCACGCAGACCCGCAAGCAGCTCGACGGCTGGCAGGACTGGGCGAAGGCGCGCGGTGCCAAGGGCCTCGCGTACGTCCTCGTCGGTGACGACGGCACGCTCGGCGGCCCGGTGGCGAGGAACCTCGCCGAGCACGAGCGCGATGGGCTCGCGAAGGCGGTCGGCGCCGAGCCAGGTGACGCCGTGTTCTTCGCGGCCGGCACGCCGCGCGACGCCCGTCCGCTCCTCGGCGCGGCGCGCCTGGAGATCGGCCGACGCTGCGGCCTGATCGACGAGAGCAGCTGGGCGTTCTGCTGGGTCAAGGACGCACCGCTGTTCGAGCTGGCGTCGGCGACCGACGACGTCGCCGTCGGTTCCGGCACCTGGACCGCGGTGCACCACGCGTTCACCTCGCCGAAGGACGAGTGGGCCGACCGGCTGGAGGAGGCCCCCGGCGACGTGCTCGGCTACGCGTACGACCTGGTCTGCAACGGCAACGAGATCGCCGGTGGGTCGATCCGTATCCACCGCGGCGACGTGCAGCAGCGGGTCTTCGACCTGATGGGGATCGGCGCCGAGGAGGCCCAGGCGAAGTTCGGCTTCCTCCTCGACGCGCTGCAGTACGGTCCGCCGCCGCACGGCGGCGTCGCGTTCGGCTGGGACCGCGTCTGCATGCTGCTCGCGGGAGCCGACTCGCTGCGCGAGGTGATCGCGTTCCCCAAGTCCGGCGGTGGGTTCGACCCGCTCACGGGCGCGCCGGCACCGATCACGGCGCAGCAGCGCAGGGAAGCGGGCATCGACGCGGTTCCCAAGTCGGCCGCGGGCGGCGAGAATCATCCGTCATGAGCTCTGATTCCAGCGCCGAGTCACTGCCCGCCCCGCAGAAGGGGCGAGCGCCGGCGCTGCGCGCGTCCGACGCCGACCGCCACGAGGCGGCCGAGGTCCTGCGCGCCGCGGCCGGTGACGGCCGGCTCGACCTCGACGAGCTCGACGAGCGGCTCGGGCTGGTGTTCGCTGCCAAGACCAGGGCCGACCTCGAGCCGATCCTCGCCGATCTCGTGACCGCGGCGCCGTCCCCACCGGTGCCGGCGGACTCCGGCGAGCCGCTCGTCCTCGAGACGGGCAGCGGCACGATCAAGCGGAGCGGGGCATGGCTGGTGCCGCGCCGGATCAGGGCGCAGTGCGGGAGCGGCACGGTGAAGCTCGACTTCACCGAGGCGACGTGCCCGCCCGAGATAGTCGTCGAGGCGACCGCCAGGTCGGGCAGCGTCGTGCTGATCGTGCCACGCGGGTGGGCCGTCCGCATCGAGTCCGCGTCCACCACCAGCGGCTCCGTCCTGAGCAAGGCGAACGACCCGGTCGAGCCCGGTGCGCCCCTGCTGCGGGTGCACGGCAGCGTGCGCAGCGGCACCGTCAAGGTGCGCTACCGCTACCGCCGCCGCTCGCGCTGACCGCCTGACAACCGAGGCAGCACCTGCGCTGGTGACCATCCGTCGCTGGGGTGGCACGCGCTGTGGCGTCGCTGGCACAGTGTGCCGAGGTGAACACTGGGTAAACGACGGGTGACGAATCGGTGGTGCCACGATGTTCGACGCGGTGATACGCAAGGGCTGGGCGGTCTCCGGGCTACTCGCGCTCGGGGTGGCGACGATGCTCACCGTCCACGGCGACCGGGCCGGCCAGGCGGACGGCCACGGCCAGGTGGCGCGCAACGTCATCTACCTGCAGGGCGACGGCATGGGCCTTGCGCATCGCAACCTGATCCGGCTCGCCACGGTGGGCCAGGACGACGACCTCGTCATGAACGAGCTGCCGGTCACCGGGTCGGTGCACACCGACGCCGCCGACCCGGAGGAGGCCGTGACCGACTCGGCGGCCGCCGCGACGGCGTTCGCCACGGGGCACAAGACGTACAACGGCGCGATCGGCGTCGACGCCGACGGCAACCGGGTCGAGACCGTTCTGGAGATGGCGAAGAAGGCCGGCAAGGCGACCGGTCTCGTGACGACCGCGCAGGTGACCGACGCGTCGCCGGCGGCGTTCGCGGCGCACGTGCCCGACCGCGGCGACCAGAGCGAGATCGCGCGCCAGTACCTGGACGAGAGCCGCCCGGACGTCATCCTCGGCGGCGGCGAGGACTGGTGGTACCCGAAGGGTGAGCCAGGCGCCTGGCCCGACCACCCGGAGACCGACCCGACCGAGGAGAGCCAGGGCACCAAGGGCAACCTCGTCGAGAAGGCGAAGGACCTCGGCTACGAGTACCTCACGAACGCCGACGAGCTCCGCGAGGCCGAGGGCGACCGGCTGCTCGGGCTGTTCGCCAACGAGGAGATGTTCGAGTACCACCCGGAGGGCGAGGGTGACCTGTACGACCCGAGCGTCCCGCTCACCGACATGACGGACCAGGCGCTGCAGACGCTCTCGCGCCACCGACAGGGCTTCTTCCTCATGGTCGAGGAGGAGGGCATCGACGGCATGGCGCACGCCAACAACGCCGCGCTGACGATCACGTCAGGCCAGGCGCTCGACGACACCGTCGCCACCGTCCTGCGGTTCGTGCAGGAGAACCCGCGCACCCTGGTGATCGTCGGCGGCGACCACGAGACCGGCGGCCTCACGATCGAGAACGTCGACGGCGAGGACGAAGGCGGCTCGGGTCAGCAGCAGGAGGACGGCCCGTTCACCATCGCGGGTTCTGACCTGCAGTTCACGGTCGACTGGACCACCGGCGGGCACACGGCCGCGGACACGCCCGTGACGGCGACGGGCCCCGGCTCGGCGCGTCTCGACGGGACGATCGACAACACCGACGTGTTCTGGGCGATGGTCAAGGCGATGCGCCTATAGACCGCACCGCCAGGCTCATCGCTGCGGGCTCGCCGGGCCGCCGGGCCGCGGCACGTGAACGGCACCCTCACCGTGTCAGGGCACGGTGAGGGTGCCCCTCACGGGTGAGCGTCGGGTCGTCGGGGTGGGTCGCTGCCGCGACCACGGCGCCGGTGAAGGTGTGCTGGCAGGTGAAGCCGAGGCTCCCGTACATGCCGCGGGCCGCGTCGTTGTCGGCGTACATCCCGAGGGTGACCGGTGACCTGCCCTCCTCGAGGAACCGCCGGGTGACCCAGCCCATGAGCGCGCGGGCGTGCCCGCGGCGGCGATGCGCGGCCGCGGTGGCGACCGACGACACGTGCGCGACGGTCGCGCTGCGGCTGGTGTCGGCGAGGCACGCGACGAGCACGCCGTCGTCGTCACGGATGCCCGCCCACCGGTGCGACCTGCCGTCGTCCGGCCAGGTCGACGCTCCCGGACTGACCTCGTGGAGCAGCGCGGAGACGTCGTCGTGGTCGTCCGGCACGAGCCAGCGGGCGCCGGCCGCGCCGGGGAGGGACGGGGGCGGGGTGGTCGTCCACATCCAGTCCCAGTCCGACCGGCTCTCGACGCGGAGGTCGGTGGGCAGGTGGTCGAGCCACCCGCGGGGCAGCGACGCTCGCCGCGCGTCCGGGATCTCGTCGAGGAGCGCGGCGACGACGGTGGCGGCACCGTGCGGCGAGCCGACGCCGGCGAAACCCGGCCGGCCGTGGTGGGTGTTCGCCCACACGACCGCGCCGTCGCCGGCCCACGCGCCGTCGGTCACGGCCCCGTTGGCGACCGCGACGCGGACGTACATGTCGCCGTCGGTGGCTGCCAGGAGATCATCGGGCGAGAGGGCTTCGATCACCCGACAAGCCTAGCCATCCGTAAGTGCCGTTCCGGCGAGCCGACTGTTACGCCGGACGGTGCCGCCACCGGCCGGTGACCCCACGTGGCGGCGTCGTCCTGGCTATGACCAACGCGATGCGTCCACGTGGGGGCGGACTGCGCCGCTCCCGGTGGCCCAGGCGGCGATGCGGTCGGCGACGGAGCCGGGGTTCCTGGCCCACCTCAGATGGCCGGGCGCGGGCCCGTCGGGCGCGTGGTGCCAGCGGTCGACGCGGGCGCCGCGGAGCTTGCCGCACAGGTGGTCGACGGAGCTCGTCGGCGCCAGGTCGTCGCCGGCCATCGTGATCGCGAGCACCGGCACGCGGACCCGCGCGACCAGCGGGTCGAGGTCGACTCCGTCGACGACGTAGCGGCCGGTGCGCGCGTTGCGGGCCCAGTCGCGCATCAGCGCGGCGGGCTGCGCTCCGCCGAACCCGAAGCGGTCGCCCGGCCAGTGACCGGAGAGCCGGCTGGTCAGGTCGACGAACTGGGAGAGGCCGAGCACCGAGAGCCGCCGGCGCACGTTCGGGAAGCCGCCGAAGAAGGCGGTGCCGCTGGCGACGAGGACGATTCCGTCGACGTCGTCGGGGTGGGTGGCGGCGTACAGCACGGCGAGCTGCCCGCCGATGCTGCTGCCGCCGACCAGCAACCTGCGGCCCGGCAGCAGGTCGCGCACGGCGGCGAGCGTGTCGGGCACGTCGGTCGCGAGGAGGCTGCCGTAGCCGACCGACGCCGTGCGCGGCTCGACGGTCGAGTCGCCCTGGCCCGGCAGGTCGGGCAGCGCGACGGAGATGCCGCGGTCGGCGAGCGCGTCGGCGAAGCGTGTGTAGTACGTGGCCGCCACGCCGAGCGCCGGCCAGAACACGAGCACCGGGCCGTCGTCGTCGCGCAGGACCATGCGGACGGGGACGACGCGACCGGAGGCCGTGGGCACCTGCTGGGTGACGTGGCGCACCACCGGAGCGGCCGCGTCGGACGGTGCCGGGTCGGCGAGGCCGGGCGCCGCGAGCGAGGGGGTCGCGCCCGCCGGTGGCGGCGACTCGTGCAGCCCGATCCGCCGATGGACGCGGCGCAGCCAGCGGGGCGCCCACCAGTTGGCCCGGCCGAGCAGCGACATCGTCGCCGGGACGAGCAGGCAGCGCACGAGGGTCGCGTCGACGGCCACGGCGACGCACATCGCCAACCCCATCTGCTTGATCATGACGAGCTCCCCGGACACGAAGCCCGCGCACACGACGATGATCAGCAGCGCGGCGGAGGTGATGATGCGTCCGCTGCGCTGCAGGCCGATGGTCACCGCCCGCTTGTTGTCGCCGGTCGCGTCGTACGCCTCCTTGATCCGCGACAGCAGGAAGACCTCGTAGTCCATGGAGAGGCCGAAGGCGAACGCGAACACCAGGATCGGCACGAACAGGTCGAGCGAGCCCGGCGGGTCGAAGCCGAGCAGATCGGAGAGGTGACCCTCCTGGAAGACGAGGACGAGCATGCCGAACGTCGCGCCGAGCGACAGCGCGTCCATGACCAGCGCCTTGACCGGGATGAGGATCGACCCCGTCATGAGGAACAGCAGCAGGAACGTCGCGATCCCGATGATCGCGAGTCCCCACGGCAGCCGGTCGGCGATCTCGGCCTTCAGGTCGACGAGGAGCGCGGCGGATCCGGTGACGTAGACCGCGAAGTCGGGACGGTCGGCCCAGATCGCGCGGACGACCTTCTCGCCGGCCTCCTCCCTGGTCTGGCCCGCCGCCGGGTCGTCGGGGTACACGTCGAGCACCGCGACGCCGTTGCCCAGATCGCCCGCGCGCACGCGGTTGACGCCAGGTAGGTCGGCGACAGTCTGCCTGCCGTACGCGCCGAGCTCGGCGCGCGGCACCTCGGCGACGACGCTGACGGGTTCGCTGCCGCCGCCGGGAAAGCGGTCCTCCTGGGCGTCGGCGACGATCCTGCTCTCCGAGGACCTGGGCAGCGCGGTGTGGTCGACGCCGCCGAACTTCGCGTCGAGGAACGGCGAGCCGGCGAACAGCAGCAGCCCCGCGACCACGATCGCGACGAGCGGCGCCACCTTCTGCGTGCCCCGCGAGATCCGGGAGAAGAAGCCCTCGTCGGGGACCGGTCGAGTCGGCGCCTTGATCCAGCGCCCGGCGAGACCGAGCAGGGCGGGGACGAGGGTGAGGGCCGCGAGCGCCGCGATGACGATCACACTGATGCCCGCGAGCGCGAACGCGTGGAACATCGGTGTCTTGAACGCGAACATGCCGCTCAACGCCGCCGCGACGGTGAGCGCGGAGAAGCAGACGGTGCGGCCGGCTGCCGCGATGGCGCGTCCGGTCGCCGCACGGCCGTCGAGACCGTGCCCACGTTCCTCGCGGTAGCGGCTGACGACCAGCAGCGCGTAGTCGATGGACAGGCCGAGGCCCATGATCGTGGTGATCGAGATCGCGTTGGAGTCGATGTCGATCACGTACGTGAAGCCGAGCAGCGCGAGCAGTGACCCGGCGACCGCGCCCACCGTGCCGACCAGGGGCAGCAGCGCCGCGACGATGCCGCCGAACACCAGGACGAGCAGCACCAGCGTGATCGGGAACGCGATCAGTTCGCCGCGCCTGATGTCGTGCTCGATCTGGGTGGTGAAGTCGCGGAACACCGCGGTCGTGCCGCCGACCTTCACGTCGACGCCCGACACCTCGTCCGAGAGCCGCTCCAGCCGCTCGCGGACGAGATCGTGCGCCTCGTCCGCGGCCGAACCGGACAGCGTGTTGTCGAGCTCGACGAGCACCAGGCTCGCCTCGCCGTCCTCGGAGCGCATCGACGGCGTGCGCGTGGAGTACCAGTCGACCGCGGAGAGCACATGCGGCTGGGTGCGCACGTCACCGACCGCCTCGGTGACCGCGGTGCGCAGTGACGGGTCGTCGACGTCGTGCCCGTCGACGAGCACCACCACCCGCTCGCCGGCCCCCGCGACGTCCTCCACCAGGTCTGTGCCGCGCACCGACTCGCTGCCGGGCGTGGCGTAGTCGGACTCGGCGAGCCGGTCGAAGACCTTCGAGCCGATGCCGAAGCCCACGAGGATCAGGGCGAGCCAGGCGATCACGATCAGGCGGTTGTGTCGGTGGCAGAACCGACCGAGGGCGTCGAGCACGCCGTTACGTTATCCCCCGCCGACGCGACCTCCGGTGGCGGTGAAGCCCCAACCCCCGCCGGGGTCCCCAGTGGGGGTAGGCACGACGACCGGGGTCCCCAGCGGGGAGTAGGCGCCACGACCGGGGACCCCGGCGGCTGGTGGTCTGCGGCGGCGGGCGTCAGGGGCGGGCGTTACGGTGAGCGCGTGGGTGACCAGGACAGTCTCTTCGAGGACGCGCGAGAGCGCGCCGAGGTGGCGCAACAGCCGCTGGCAGTACGCATGCGCCCGCGCGGCCTCGACGAGGTCGTGGGCCAGCAGCACCTGCTGCGTCCCGGCGCGCCGCTGCGCCGCCTCGTGGAGAGCGACGCCCCCATGTCGCTGCTGCTGTGGGGGCCGCCGGGCACCGGCAAGACCACCCTCGCGTACGTCGTCTCGCTCGCGACCAAGCGCACGTTCGTCGAGCTGTCGGCCGTCACGTCCGGGGTCAAGGACGTCCGCGCGGTGGTCGAGCAGGCGCGGCGCGAGCTCGGCATGAGTGGCCGGCAGACCGTGCTGTTCGTCGACGAGGTGCACCGGTTCAACAAGACCCAGCAGGACGCGCTGCTGCCGTCCGTCGAGAACCGCTGGGTCACGTTCATCGGCGCGACCACGGAGAACCCCTTCTTCTCCGTGGTGAGCCCGCTGCTCTCACGCTCGCTGCTGTTGAGCCTCGAACCGCTGACCGACGACGACGTCAGCGCCGTCGTCCGCCGTGCGCTCACCGAGCCGCGCGGCCTGGGGGGAGAGGTGACGCTCCCCGACGACACCGAGGAGCACCTGGTCCGGCTCGCCGCGGCGACGCCCGTCGCGCGCTCACCTACCTCGAGGCCGCCGCCGGGGCGGCGACGAGCCGCGGCATGTCCGAGGTGTCGCTCGAGATCCTCGAGCAGGCGGTCGACCGGGCCGCGGTGCGCTACGACCGCGACGGCGACCAGCACTACGACGTCGCGAGCGCGTTGATCAAGAGCCTGCGCGGCAGCGACGTCGACGCCGCGCTGCACTACCTGGCGCGGATGATCGTGGCGGGGGAGGATCCGCGGTTCATCGCCCGCCGGCTGGTGATCCTCGCGAGCGAGGACATCGGCATGGCCGACCCGACCGCGCTGCAGACCGCCGTCGCGGCGGCCGACGCGGTGGCCATGATCGGCTTCCCCGAGGCGACCCTCACCCTCGCGCACGCCGTCGTCCACCTCGCGCTCGCGCCGAAGTCCAACGCTGTGACCAAGGCGATCGGCGCCGCGATGGACGACGTCCGCGCGGGGCGCGCCGGGCTGGTGCCCACGCACCTGCGCGACTCCCACTACCAGGGGGCGAAGAAGCTGCAGCACGGTCAGGGCTACGCCTACCCGCACGACCACCCCGGCGGCGTCGTCAGGCAGCAGTACGCGCCGGATACGGTGGCCGACAGGGTGTACTACGAGCCGACGACCCACGGCACCGAACGCCACTACGCCGAGGTGCTCGGCAGGATCCGCGGCATCCTGCGCGGCGACGGCGGGGTGAGCGAAGGAGCTGACGAGTGAGCCGGAGGTAGGAGTCGCGTTGCGACGGTGCCCGCTGCGGACGCCGTCGCGAGTCCTGCCGGAGGTGAGCGAGGAAGCGGTCGCGGGGCGGGGAGACCGAGGAGTCATGACCCGCCGGGGGTAGGGTCGTCACTCCTCGTGTCAGCCCATCCTGGAGGGACCATGAACCGACCGGCCAGGCTCGTCGCGATCGGCTTCGTCCTGGGGGTCGTCGCCACCAGACGGCTCGGTCGGCGCGGCCGCAGGAACCGCCGCCGCGCCACCTGGCAGCGCGCGGCCATGGAGGCCGTCACGCTCGCGTTCGCCGTCAAGGAGATCGCGAACGAGCTGGAGTCTTATGAGGCGCGCAGGGAAATCACGTCGCGCCGGCCTGCCGGTGTCGTGGATCCTGCGAAGGGGACGCGCGAGCTGACCTCGAGCGGCGCGGTCACGCGCGACAGAACCGAAGGGTGAGGGAGACCGGCATGAAGACGGCAGAGATCGCACGGAGGTTCGTGCGCTTCTTCGAGGAGCGCGGTCACACGGTCGTGCCCTCGGCCGCCCTGCCGTTCGACGACCCGACCCTGCTGTTCGTCAACGCGGGCATGGTCCCGTTCAAGCCGTTCTTCCTCGGTGACGAGCGGCCGCCGTACGACCGTGCGGTGAGCGTGCAGAAGTGTGTCCGCACGCTCGACATCGAAGAGGTCGGCAAGACCACCAGGCACGGCTCGTTCTTCCAGATGAACGGCAACTTCTCCTTCGGCGACTACTTCAAGGAACAGGCGATCGAGTACGCCTGGGAGCTCGTCACCAAGCCGCAGTCCGAGGGCGGGTACGGGTTCGAGGAGAGCCGGCTGTGGCCCACCGTCTACAAGGACGACGACGAGGCGTACGACCTCTGGAAGCAGCTCACCGGCCTCCCCGACGAGCGCATCGTGCGGCGCGGCATGGTCGACAACTTCTGGTCGATGGGCGTCCCCGGCCCGTGCGGTCCGTGCAGTGAGATCTTCTACGACCGTGGCCCCGCCTACGGCAAGGAGGGCGGTCCGGACGTCGACGAGGACCGCTACATGGAGATCTGGAACCTCGTCTTCATGCAGAACCTCCGCGGCCCGGGCGAGGGCAAGGAGGACTTCCCGATCGTCGGCGAGCTGCCGGCGAAGAACATCGACACCGGCATGGGCCTGGAACGCGTCGCGTACCTCCTGCAGGGCGTCGACAACCTCTACGAGATCGACGAGGTGCGGCCGGTCCTCGACCGGGCGTCGGAGGTCTCCGGGCGCCGCTACGGCGCGGACCACGAGGACGACGTGCGCCTGCGGGTCATCGCCGACCATGTGCGCACGGCGCTGATGATCGTCAGTGACGGTGTCATGCCGGGCAACGAGGGCCGTGGCTACGTCCTGCGCCGGATCCTGCGCCGCGCGGTCCGCGGCATGCGGCTGCTCGGCGTCGACGAGCCGACCATGCCCGAGCTGCTGCCGGCGAGCAAGGACGTCATGCGCGGCACCTACCCGGAGCTCGGCACCGACTGGGCGCGCATCTCCGAGGTGGTCTACGCCGAGGAGGAGATGTTCCGGCAGACCCTGCGCACCGGCACGCAGATCTTCGAGCAGGCGGCGCGCGAGACCAGGGAGTCCGGCGGCGTCGAGCTGCCCGGCGGCCGAGCGTTCCAGCTGCACGACACGTACGGCTTCCCGATCGACCTCACCCTCGAGATGGCGGGCGAGCAGGGTCTCACCGTCGACGAGGAGGGGTTCCGCCGGCTGATGGCGGAGCAGCGCGACCGGGCGAGGGCCGACGCGCGGGCGAAGAAGGTCGGCCACGCCGACGTCTCGGTCTACTCGGCGCTGCGCGAGCCCGGCGTCACCGAGTTCACCGGCTACACCGAGCAGGCCACCGAGTCGCGCGTGCGCGGCATCGTCTCCGGCGGTGTCTCCGTGCCGGTCGCCACCGAGGGCGAGCAGGTCGAGCTCGTGCTCGACCGCACCCCGTTCTACGCCGAGAGCGGTGGTCAGCTCGCCGACCACGGCCGCATCAGGGCGGGCGGCGCGACGTTCGACGTCCACGACGTCCAGGCGCCGGTGCCCGGACTCGTCGTCCACCGTGGCACGGTCGCGTCGGGCGAGCTGCGGGTCGGCGACGAGGTCTACGGCGAGGTCGAGGCGACGCGCCGCCGGTCGATCTCGCGCTCGCACACCGCGACGCACATGGTGCACAAGGCGGTGCGCGAGATCCTCGGTGACACCGCCACGCAGGCGGGCTCGGAGAACGCGCCTGGGCGGCTGCGGTTCGACTTCGCCGCGGCCTCGCCTCCGCCGCCCTCGACGCTGCAGCAGGCGGAGGAGCGGATCAACTCGTTGGTGGCCGAGGACCTCCAGGTCGAGGCGGCGGTGCTGCCCAAGGACCAGGCGCTCGCGATGGGAGCGATGGCGCTGTTCGGCCAGAAGTACGGCGACGAGGTGCGCATGGTCTCCGTCGGGGGGCCGTGGTCGCGCGAGCTGTGCGGCGGCACGCACGCCGCACACACGTCCCTGCTCGGCGTCGTCAAGCTGCTCGGCGAGTCGTCGATCGGCTCCGGGGTCCGCCGCGTCGAGGCCCTCGTCGGCACCGACGCGATGAGTCACCTGAGCCGCGAGAGCCTGCTCGTCTCGCAGCTCTCCGACCTGCTCAAGGTGCCGCGCACCGACCTGCGCGACCGCGTCGAGCAGACCGTCAACCGGCTCCGCGACGCGGAGAAGGAGATCGCCAGGCTGCGGTCCGCTCAGCTGCTGCAGGATGCGGGCGCGCTGCTCGAGGCGGTGCACGACGTCGGCGGTGTCAGCGTCCTCACCCACCAGGCTCCCGACGGCACGGCCGTCGACGACCTGCGCCGGCTCGCGCTCGACCTGCGCGGCCGGCTCGGTGACCGTCCCGCGGTCGTCGTGCTCGCCGGCGTGGCGAACGACCGGCCCGGGCTCGTCGTGGCCGTGACGGAGAAGGGCCGTGACAGCGGCCTGCGCGCGGGCCGCCTGGTCGGCGTCGGCGCGAAGGTGCTCGGCGGCGGTGGCGGCGGCAAGGACGACGTCGCGCAGGGCGGCGGCACCCGGCCCGAGGCGGTCGGCGAGGCGCTGGCCGCGGTGGAGCGCGAGATCGGCACGACGGCGGCCGGTGGCTGAACCCGCGATGCGCCGCGGTGCGCGGATCGGCGTCGACGTCGGCACCGTCCGGGTGGGCGTCGCCGCATGCGACCCTGACGGCGTGCTCGCGACCCCGGTGACCACGCTCGACCGCGGTCGCGGCGACGTCGACGCACTCGTCGAGCTGGTGGGTGAGCACGAGGCGATCGAGGCGGTCGTCGGTCTCCCTCTCTCACTCTCCGGGCGCGAGGGGCCCGCGGCGACCGCGGCGCGCGCCTACGCCGCCACGCTCGCGACACGCCTGGCACCCGTACCTGTACGGATGGTAGACGAGCGACTGAGTACGGTGACTGCCGAACACGGGCTGCGTACCGCTGGGGTTGCGGGGCGGTCACGACGTAGAGTTATCGATCGGATGGCAGCGGTCGTCATCTTGCAGACCGCACTGGACGCCGAGCGGCAGATCGGGGAACCGCCCGGCCAGATCGTCCCGGGAGAGGGATGAACGAGCTGGACCTCGACCTCGGCTTCACCGAGGAGGAGGCGCCGCGACCCCGAAGCCGGCGCCACGCGCGGCGCCGGCGGGAGCGTCGGCGTCGGCGGAAGGGCCGGGCGGCCGCCGCGATCGCGTTCTTCGTGATCGTCGGTGTGCTCGGTGGCCTCGTCTGGGGCGGGTACACCGTCGTCCAGGCAGTCACTGACGTGCCCGACTACACCGGCGCGGGCTCGGGCATGGTGACCTTCCAGGTCGAGTCGGGCCAGTCGACGCGGTCCATCGCGACCGACCTGGAGAAGGCCGGCGTCGTGAAGAGCGCCAAGGCCTTCCGCAAGGCGGCCGAGGACGACCCCGCCTCGATGAACATCCAGCCGGGTCACTACAAGCTCAACAAGCACATGGCCGCCGCGCTCGCGCTCGACAAGCTGCTCGACCCGGCCGCGAAGATCCAGTGGCGGGTGACCGTCCCCGAGGGCCTGCGGGCGAGCAAGGTGCTCGCGCTGCTCGCGAAGAAGACCGAGATGCCGGTGTCGAAGTTCCAGGCCGCCGCGAAGGACGCGAGCACGCTCGGGCTGCCGGCCTCGGCGAAGGGCAAGGTCGAGGGGTACCTGTTCCCCGCGACGTACGAGTTCCCGCCGGGCTCGACCCCGTCGACCATCCTGCAGGCGATGGTGGAGCGTTACCTCCAGGAGGAGGCGAACCTCCAGCTCGCGACGCGGGCGAAGGCGGTCGGCCTGACCCCGCACGAGGCGCTGACGCTGGCGAGCATGCTCGAGGCCGAGGTGAAGACCAAGGACTTCACCAAGGTGTCGCGGGTGGTGTTCAACAGGTTGCACAAGGGCATGCGCATCCAGTTCGACAGCACGGTGCTGTACGCGCTCAACAAGTCGACGTACCACGTCACGCACGACGACCTCGACGTGAACTCGCCGTACAACACCTACCGCAACGACGGGTTGCCACCCGGTCCCGTCGGCAACCCGGGTTCCGCGGCGATCAAGGCCGCGCTCAGCCCCGCCACCGGTCCCTGGCTGTACTTCGTCACCACCAACCTCGAGACCGGTGAGACGAAGTTCACCGACGACCCCGCCGAGTTCAAGCGGTTCAAGGAAGAGTTCAAGAGGAATCGGGACGGTGGCTAGAGCGGCGGTCCTCGGCTCGCCCGTCACGCACTCGCTGTCGCCCGTCCTGCACCGGGCCGCCTACGCCGAACTCGGGCTCGACTGGTCGTACGAGGCAATCGAGTGCGGCGAGGACGAGCTGCCAGGCTTCGTGTCCGGGCTCGACGACTCGTGGGCGGGCCTGTCGCTCACCATGCCGCTCAAGCGGGTCGCGCTCGACGTGGCCGACTCCGTGACGCCGCTGGCGAGAGACGTCGGCGCCGCCAACACCCTCGTGCTGGGCGACGGGCGGACGGCCGACAACACCGACGTGCCCGGCCTCCGGGTCGCCCTCACCGAGGCGGGCCTGAATCGGCCGCGACGCCCTGTCCTGCTGGGCGGCGGCGCGACCGCGTGCTCCGCGGCCGCTGCGCTTGCCGGCCTCGGCGCGACCGGCGTCGTCGCCGTCGTCCGCAGCGAGGCGCGCGCGGCCGAGCTGCGCACGGTGGCGGAGCGGTTCGGCATGACCTGCCGCTTCGCCGGCTGGCCGGGCGACGACGAGCTGTCCGCCGCCGACCTCGTCGTCTCGACCGTTCCCGGCGGCACGACCGACGCGCTGGTCCCGTACGCCGACCGCGTCGTCGCGCTGTTCGACGTCGCCTACGCCCCCTGGCCGACCGCGCTCGCCGCGGCGGTGGAGTCGTCGGGCGGCACCGTCGTCGGCGGCTTCGAGCTGCTCCTGCACCAGGCGGCCCTGCAGGTCGTCGCGATGACCGGCCGTGAGGCGCCCGTCGCCGCGATGCGCAGGGCAGGCGAGACCGAGCTCGCCCGCCGCGCCGGCACCGCGTCCTGAACCAACGGCCGTTGCCGGGACCCGTCAGGGGCACCCTCACCGTGCCTGGGCACGGTGAGGGTGCCGCTCACGGGGTGCCTGGTCGCCGCCCATTTTTCGAATGGACGTGACCAACGTGGACTTCACCTGGTGCGGGGAAGAGGTGAAGTCCACGTTCACGAGGTGAGGGTCTGGCGCTGACGGCCGGGTGGGAGACTGACCTCATGCTGCGTTGGTTGACCGCTGGGGAGTCGCACGGCCGGGCACTGGTGGCGATCCTCGAGGGGTTGCCGGCCGGTGTCGAGGTGACCACGTCCGATGTCGCCGCCGCGCTCGCGCGGCGCAGGCTCGGCTACGGGCGCGGGGCGCGCATGTCGTTCGAGCAGGACGAGGTGACGTTCGTCGGGGGCATCAGGCACGGGCGCACCCTCGGCAGCCCGGTCGCGATCCAGGTGGGCAACACGGAGTGGCCGAAGTGGGAGACGGTGATGGCCGCCGACCCCGTCGACCCCGCGGCGCTCGAAGGGCTCGCCCGCAATGCTCCGCTGACCCGGCCGCGGCCCGGTCACGCCGATCTCGTCGGCATGCAGAAGTACGGCTTCGACGACGCGCGCCCGGTGCTCGAACGCGCGAGCGCGCGCGAGACGGCGGCACGGGTCGCGCTCGGCGAGGTCGCGCGGCGGTTCCTGCGGCAGGTGGGCGGCGTCGACCTGACCAGCCACGTCGTCGAGCTCGGCACCGTCGCGGTGCCGCCCGGCACCGTGCCGGCACCCGGCGACCGGGCGCGCGTCGACGACGATCCCATGCGCTGCGCCGACGCCGACACGAGCAAGCTCATGGTGGCGGAGGTCGACGCCGCCAAGTCCGACGGCGACACGCTCGGCGGCATCGTCGAGGTCGTCGTGCACGGGCTGCCGCCCGGCCTGGGCAGCCACACCCACTGGGACCGCCGGCTCGACGCGCGGCTCGCCGGCGCGCTGATGGGCATCCAGGCGATCAAGGGCGTCGAGGTCGGCGACGGCTTCGACGTCGCGCGCAGCCGTGGGTCGCAGGCCCACGACGAGATCGTCAACACCGACGACGGCATCCGCCGCGCCTCCGGCCGGTCGGGCGGCACCGAGGGCGGCATGACCACCGGTGAGCTGCTCCGCGTCCGTGCGGCGATGAAGCCCATCTCCACGGTGCCGCGCGCCCTGCGCACCGTCGACGTGGCCACCGGCGAGCAGGCCACCGCCATCCACCAGCGCAGCGACGTCTGCGCCGTGCCGGCGGCCGGTGTGGTCGCCGAGGCGATGGTCGCGCTCGTCCTCGCCGACGCCGCACTGGAGAAGTTCGGCGGCGACTCCGTCGCCGAGGTCGCGCGTAACCTGGTGGGATACCGCGACAACCTCGCCATCCGCTGAGCCGGCTCGGGAGAGCGAGGCCCCGGCGTCCGGCGGGGCACGCGTCGTGAGATCCTGTCTACTACTGAGTGTGAACGAGAAGGTACGAACAGTGGGCGACATCGGGACCCTCGGGGACGACAGCGCCGTTGCCGCACGGACGGCCCCTCGCCTCGTGCTCGTCGGCCCGCCGGGCGCGGGCAAGACGACCGTCGGCGAGCTCCTCGCCGACCGGCTCGACCTCGGCTTCCGCGACACCGACACCGACGTCGAGGCGCGCGCCGGCAAGCCGGTCGCCGAGATCTTCGTGTCGGACGGCGAGCCGACGTTCCGGAGTATGGAGCGCGAGGCCGTCGCCGAGGCGTTGCGGAGCCACACCGGGGTGCTGGCGCTCGGCGGCGGTGCGGTGCTCGACGAGAGCACGCGCAGGGCGTTGGACGGCCACACCGTGGTCTTCCTCGACGTCACGCACGCGGCGGCGGCGCACCGGGTCGGACTCGACACCGCCCGTCCGCTGCTCCTGGTCAACCCGCGCAGCACCCTGCGCCGGTTGCTCGACGAGCGGCGACCGCAGTACGAAGAAGTGGCGACGGCTGTCGTGCCCACGGCGGACGCCAGCCCCGCCGAGGTCGTCGAGGCCTGCCTCGCGGTCCTCGGTGACCCACTGCGCTAGCCGCCGAAGGCAGTAGACACTGCGCTAGCCGCCGAAGGCAGTAGATACAGGAGCTCGGGCGTGAACGAGAGAGGCAAGACGTGACCACCACACGGATTCCGGTCGGCGGCGAGCGGCCGTACGACGTCCTCGTCGGCAGCGACATCCTCGACGAGCTGCCGGCGACCTTCGGCGACGGGGTGCGGCAGGTCGCCGTGGTGACCACCGGTTCCGCGCGGGCGACGGCCGACAAGGTGACCCAACTGCTGCAGGACGCCGATCTGCGCACGTCGCGCATCGAGATCCCCGACGCCGAGGCGGGCAAGGACATCTCCGTCGCCGCCATGTGCTGGAACCGGCTCGGCGAGCAGAACTTCACCAGGTCCGACTGCGTGGTGGCCGTCGGCGGGGGAGCGGTGACCGACCTGGCGGGCTTCGTCGCGGCCTCGTGGCTGCGCGGCATCCGCGTGGTGCACGTGCCCACCTCCCTCCTCGGCATGGTCGACGCCGCGGTCGGCGGCAAGACCGGTATCAACACCTCCGCCGGCAAGAACCTCGTCGGCGCGTTCCACCCGCCGGCGGCCGTCCTGTGCGACCTCGACGCCCTGCGCACGCTGCCGCGCGAGCACTACGTCGCCGGGCTCGCCGAGGTGGTGAAGGCCGGGTTCATCGCCGATCCGGCGATCCTCGACCTGATCGAGCACGACCCCAAGGCCGCGACCCAGTCGACCGGCCCCGTCGCGCGGGAGCTGGTCGAGCGCGCGATCACGATGAAGGCCGAGGTCGTGTCGGCCGACCTGCGCGAGCAGGGCAGGCGGGAGACGCTCAACTACGGCCACACCCTCGGTCACGCGATCGAGCGCAACGAGCAGTACCGGTGCAAGCACGGCCACGCCGTCTCCGTCGGCATGGCCTACGCCGCCGAGCTGGCCAAGCGCGCCGGCATCCTCGACGAGGTGACGGCGAAGCGCCACGTCACGGTCCTGGAGTCACTCGGCCTACCCACGCACTACCGGGCCAAGGCATGGGCGCGGCTGCACGACACGATGCGCATCGACAAGAAGGCGCGCGGCGACAAGCTCCGCTTCGTCGTCCTGTCCGCCGTCGGCGAGACCGAGATCCTCGAGGACCCGGCGCCCGAGCTGCTCGAGCAGTCGTACGCGGTGGTCGGTCGCTGATGAGCGCATGACACGCGTCCTGGTACTGAACGGCCCCAACCTCGGGCGGCTCGGCTCGCGTGAGCCCGATGTCTACGGCAGCACGTCGCTCGCCGACCTCGTGGCGTTCTGCGAGAAGCTCGGCGGCGAGCTGGGACTCGACGTCGAGGTCAGGCAGACCGACGACGAGGCGGAGCTCGTCGGCTGGCTGCACGAGGCCGCCGACGGGCGCCTCCCCGTGGTGCTCAACCCCGCGGCGTTCACCCACTACTCCTACGCCCTGCGCGACGCCTGCGCCCAGCGCACGGCCGCGCTCGTCGAGGTCCATTTGACCAACCCCGCCACGCGCGAGGAGTTCCGGCACCTCTCCGTCGTCGCCGCCGTGGCGACCGGTACCGTCGCCGGGTTCGGTCTGCGGTCCTACGAACTCGCCCTGCGAGCGGTCGCGGCCGAACCGGGAACGTAGGCGTCCGCGCCCACGTCGCAGGCCCGGCACGAACGTGGTAGCACGAGGGGAGCAGAGGGACATGACGACCAAGGTCTCGTGGCACCGGATGGCGATCGGGCAGCTGCGGTTCCCGCCGGTGTGCGTGACGACCGGTCAGCCGGCCGTCCAGGGTACGAAGATCTGGTTCCAGAACGCGGTGGCGCGCTGGGCGCCCCGCGGCATCGTCTCGCTGATCCTCGCGGTGCAGAACCGCCCCGTCATGCTCGAGCTCCCGGTGAGCGCGGAGACCGGCGCCAAGGTGCGCAACGCGCGGATCTTCGTGCTCGTCGGCGTGCTCGGCGGTCTCGCCCTGGCGTTCGGCGGGGCCATCCTGGCGAACCGGCTGCTCGGCGGCACGATCGGCGGGATCGTCTTCGTCCTCGGAATCCTGTGTGCCGTCGGCAGCGGTGTCTTCGGGCAGATCGCGATGGACGTGTTCGGCACCAACGTCGACCGCGACTGGTTGTCGATGAGCAAGGCGCACCCGGCGTTCGTCCACGCGCTGCTGCAGCTGAACCCGCCCGGCATGGTGCTCGTCGACGGCGTCGCTCCCGGTGCTCCGCAACAGCAGGGCGGCTACGCGCAGCAGCTTCCCCCCGGCCCGCAGCAGGCGCCCCCCTACCAGCAGCCGCAGTACCAACAGCCCCAGTACCAACAGCCGCAGTACCAGCAGCCCCAGTACCAACAGCCCCAGTACCAGCAGCCGCAGTACGGGCAGCCGCCGTACCCGCAGGCGCCACAGCAGTACGGGCAGCAGCCACCGCGCTAGCCCCGACCGTGAGGTCCGAGACGCGCGGTATGCCCGTCGTGCGCCACCGATTTCGGCGGGGACTGGGACATGCGGTAGTCGACGGGTTACGGTGTCGGGTACCGATTTCGGGTGTCGAGAGGCGGTCCCGTGCTGCATGCCGGCGACGTCGCCTGCCCGATCGCGGGCACGGTGCGCTGAACGCCCGTGCACGGGGACGAGAGGTAGAGGAAGGCGGCCACATGGGTTCGGGGCCCAACCACGCGGTCAGGAGAGATCGACTCCGGGTGTTGCTCGCGCAGCGAGACGTCGAGGCGGCGGTCGTCACCAGACTGGTGAACGTCAGATACCTGTCCGGGTTCACCGGCTCCAACGCCGCCCTGGTCGTGCGGGAGAACGGCGCCGACGTCCTCGTCACCGACGGACGCTATGGCGACCAGGCCCGCACCGAGGCACCCGACCTCGAGCTGTTCGTCGACTATCCCGCCCGTACCGGCATCCGTCTCCCGATCGCGGTGCACGCGGTGGAACGGCTCGGCACGACGGGTGAGCGGCGGGTCGCGTTCGAGGACCACGACGTCACCGTCTCGACGCACCGCGCGATGGTCACCGCGTCCGCGCGCACCGAGCTCGTGTCCCTCGACCGGGGCGTCGAGGAGCTGCGCATGGTGAAGGACGACATCGAGCTCGCGGCCCTGCGCAAGGCGTGCGCCATCACCGACCAGGCGCTGGGCGACCTGCTGCCGAGCGTCCACGAGGGCATGACCGAGCGCGACGTGGCCCGCCGCCTCGACGCCAAGATGCGCGAGTACGGCGCCGACGCGCCCGGCTTCGCGACGATCGTGGCGAGCGGGCCGCACTCGGCGATCCCGCACCACCAGCCCACCGACCGGCTGCTGGAGCGCGGCGACCTGGTGAAGATCGACTTCGGTGCGCGGTACGCCGGCTACCACGCCGACGAGACGCGCACGTTCGTGGTCGGCGTCGCCGCGGGCTGGCAGAAGGAGATCCACCAGCTCGTGCAGGCCGCCCAGCAGGCCGGTCGCGACGCCCTCGGCCACGACGTGCCGGCTAAGGACGTCGACGCCGCCAGTCGCGGCGTGATCACCGAGGCGGGCTACGGCGACCGGTTCACCCACGGCCTGGGACACGGCGTCGGACTCGAGATCCACGAGGACCCGTTTCTGGGCTACAGCGCGACGGCTACACTGGCGAACCGGATTCCCGTCACCGTCGAACCGGGCGTCTACCTGACCGGACGTGGCGGTGTACGCATCGAGGACACCGTCCTCGTGGGCGCGGAGGGCGCGGAGTCCCTGACCCGAACCGACCGCGATCTCGTCGTCCTCGGCTGAGGCGCGGTCCCACCAGAGCGCAGGAGACAGCACAGCTGTGGCCACGACCAATGACCTGAAGAACGGCATGACACTCAACATCGACGGCGCGCTGTGGAACGTCGTCGAGTTCCAGCACGTGAAGCCCGGCAAGGGCGGTGCGTTCGTCCGCACCAAGCTCAAGAACGTCACGTCGGGCAAGGTCGTCGACAAGACGTTCAACGCGGGCGTGAAGGTCGACGTGGCGACGGTCGACAAGCGGGGGATGCAGTACCTCTACCGCGACGGCGCCGACTTCGTCTTCATGGACACCGAGACGTACGACCAGATCTTCGTCTCGTCCGACACCGTCGGTGACGCGGCGAACTTCATGCTCGAGAGTCAGGAGGCGACCGTGGCGATGCACGGCGGTACGCCGCTCTACCTCGACCTGCCCGCGGCGGTCGAGCTGGCGATCGAGTACACCGAGCCCGGCCTGCAGGGTGACCGGTCGAGCGGGGGCACCAAGCCCGCGCGGCTCGAGACCGGCGCGGAGATCCAGGTGCCGCTGTTCGTCACCACCGGTGAGCGCGTGAAGGTCGACACCCGGACGGGCGAGTACATCTCCCGCGTGTCCAACTGATGCCGCCGCGGTCGGAGGTCGGCGCGCGGGGCAAGGCGCGTAAGCGGGCGATCGACGTACTCTTCGAGGCCGACGTCCGCGGCATCGACGCGCTGGGGCTGCTGGCCGACCGCGTCGTCACCGGCGACCCGCCGATCCCCGAGTACGCGGTCGCGCTCGTCGAGGGCGTGGCGGCGCACCGTGCACGCCTCGACGGGCTCATCGCCGAGCACGCCGTCGACTGGACGCTCGACCGGATGCCTGCAGTCGACCGCAACGTGCTGCGGCTCGGCGCGTACGAGCTGCTCTACGCCGACGACGTGCCCGACGGCGTCGCGATCGCCGAGGCCGTGCGCCTGGTGCGGGAGCTGTCGACCGACGACTCGCCGGCCTTCGTCAACGGCCTGCTGGCGACCCTGCTGAACCTCAAGCCGTCACTGACGCTCTGAGCCGAACCCCGGCCGGGGACCCCAGCCGGTGCCGGGACCCCCGCTGGGGACCCCACATGGTGCCAGGACCCCCGCTGGGGACCCCAGGTGGCGCCGGAGGTCGAGCACGAGACCGCCCCCGGGCCCGGCCTTCGCGGGAGACAGGCCAGAGCCGGGGGCGGGCGTACGTAGCCCTCAGAGGGTCTCGGTGATCGTCTGCGCCTCGTCGTTGAGCACTCCCCAGCCGATGAGCTGGGTGACGAGGGAGGACGGCTCGAGGTCGTAGATCACCGAGAGGGCCCGCAGGTCTTCGCTGCGGATGGTGAGGACCCGGCCGTTGTAGTCGCCCCGCTGGTGCTGGATGGCGGCGATGTAGCGGGCGAGCGGTCCCGACTGGTCCTGGGGGAGGGAGGACAGCTTGCCCAGGTCGATGACCAGCTTGGGTGGACGGTCGGCGACGCCGTTGCTCGGGTGACCGCCGGGCAGCAGCTCGGAGATCGGTACGCCGTAGAACTCCGCGAGCTCCGCGAGCTTGTGCACGGTGACGGCACGGTCACCGCGCTCGTACGACCCGACGACGACGGCCTTCCATCGCCCGTGGGACTTCTCCTCCACCCCGTGCAGGGAGAGCCCCTGCTGCTGCCGAATGGCACGCAGTCGCGCGCCGAGTGATTTTCCGTAGTCTGACATTCCGGTCCTTTCCCCGTCACTGGACCTCGGTCCCGATGACCGGCAGACCCAAACCCCGAGTGACTACTCACAGTGACCGTAAGTATGACCGCGACCGGGGTCAAGGGATGCATGTAACCCGACGATCCGTGATTTATCGCCTACAGAGAGACAACGAGAGTAGTCGCTGTCAGTCACGGGTTAGTGACAATTACTGACGGCGAGTCTGCGCGGGGCGCAGCACGCGGGGTGCTAACGTGATTGGTTGACCAGGGGATCTCCGCGACGGTGACAGCCGTCGCGAATCCACGCCGGCATCCTTTAAGGCCCGTCCCGTGAGGCGGGGAAGGAGACTGTCGTGAGCAGTGACGTCTTGAGCAGTGGCCGGGTCGTCCTCGAAGGATCGGACATCCGGCGGGCGCTCACCAGGATCGCGCACGAGGTCGTCGAACGTGCCAAGGGTGGCACCGACGTGGTGCTGCTCGGCATCCCGACCCGCGGCGTCGATCTCGCCCGGCGGCTCGCCGAACGCATCGCCGGGGTCGAGGGCGTCGAGGTGCCCGTCGGGTCGCTCGACCCCACCATGTACCGCGACGACCTGCGGTTGCGTCCCGCCCGGCCGCTCGAGCACACCGAGGAGCCCGAGGGCGGGGTCGAGGGCAAGCTCGTGGTCCTCGTCGACGACGTGCTCTTCTCCGGACGCACGGTCCGCGCCGCGCTGACCGCCCTTGAGGACCTCGGCCGGCCACGGGCCGTGCAGCTCGCCGTGCTCGTCGACCGCGGTCACCGGGAGCTGCCGATCCGCCCCGACTACGTCGGCAAGAACCTCCCCACGGCGCGCACCGAGACGGTCCGGGTGCTGCTCGCCGAACGTGACGGGCACGACGCCGTGCTCATCGAGCACGAGGCGACGGAGGACGCACGGTGAACCGGCACCTGATCTCCGCCGGCGACCTGAGCCGCGACGACGCCCTCCTCGTCCTCGACACCGCCGCGGAGCTCGCGCAGGTGGCGAGCCGCCCGGTCAAGAAGCTGCCGACGCTGCGCGGCCGTACCGCGGTCAACCTGTTCTACGAGGACTCCACCCGCACCCGCACCTCCTTCGAGGTCGCGGCGAAGCGGCTCTCCGCCGACGTCATCAACTTCTCGGCCAAGGGTTCGAGCGTGGCCAAGGGCGAGAGCCTCAAGGACACCGCGCTCACCCTCGAGGCGATGGGCGCCGACGCCGTCATCGTCCGGCACGGGGCGTCGGGCACCCCACTGCGGCTCACCAACTGGATCCGCGGCAGTGTCGTCAACGCCGGCGACGGCACCCATGAGCACCCGACCCAGGCGCTGCTCGATGCGTACACGATGCGCACCAGGCTCGACCGGCTGGAGGGCCTGTCGGTCGTGATCGTGGGCGACGTGCTGCACAGCCGGGTCGCGCGCTCCAACGTGCTGCTGCTCGCCACGCTCGGCGCCGACGTCACGGTGGTCGGGCCGCCCACGCTGCTGCCGGTCGGCGTCGACACCTGGCCGTGCCACACGTCGTACGACCTCGACTCGGTGCTGCCGAAGTGCGACGTCGTCATGATGCTGCGGGTGCAGCAGGAACGGATGCACGCCGCGTTCTTCCCCAGCGCGCGCGAGTACAGTCGGCGCTACGGGCTCGACGCCCGGCGCATGGCCACGCTGCCTGACCACGCGATCGTGATGCACCCGGGACCGATGAACCGCGGCATGGAGATCGCGGCCGAGGTCGCCGACTCGGTGAGGTCCACGATCACCGAGCAGGTCGCCAACGGCGTCTCGGTGCGGATGGCGGTGCTGTACCTGCTGCTCGGGGGCGCGGAGCCCGCGATCGGTGTCACGGACATCGACACGGAAGGTGCTGACGCGTGAGCGGCGAAACCTACCTGCTGCGCGGCGTCGCGCCGCTCGGCGCGGAGCCGACCGACCTGCTGCTCGTCGACGGGCGCATCGCCGAGGTCGGCAGCGGCCTGGACGCCGGCGGCGCGCGCGTGGTCGACGGTGACGGGCTGGTCGCCCTGCCTGGCCTCGTCGACCTGCACACGCACCTGCGCGAACCGGGCCGCGAAGACGCCGAGACCGTCGAGACCGGCACGCTCGCCGCCTCGCTCGGCGGCTACACCGCGGTCTTCGCCATGCCTAACACCGAGCCGTGCGCCGACACCGCGGGCGTCGTCGAGCAGGTCTGGCGGCTCGGCCGCGAGGCGGGTCACTGCGACGTCCGTCCGATCGGCGCGGTGACCGTCGGCCGTGCGGGGGAGCGGCTCGCCGAGCTCGGCGCGATGGCCGACTCCGCGGCCGGCGTCACGATGTTCAGCGACGACGGCGACTGCGTGTCCGACGCGGTGCTGATGCGGCGCGCGCTGGAGTACGTGAAGGCGTTCGGCGGCGTCGTCGCGCAGCACGCGCAGGAGCCGCGCCTCACCGAGGACGCGCAGATGAACGAGAGCGCCCTGTCCGGCGTGCTCGGCCTGCAGGGCTGGCCGGCGGTGGCCGAGGAGGCCGTGATCGCCCGCGACGCGCTGCTCGCCGGGCACGTGCGCTCGCGGGTGCACGTCTGCCACGTCTCGACGGCCGGCTCGGTCGAGATCATCCGGTGGGCCAAGAGCAAGGGCTGGGACGTCACGGCCGAGGTCACGCCGCACCACCTCGTGCTCACGGAGGACCTCGTGCGCACGTACGACCCGCTCTTCAAGGTCAACCCGCCGCTGCGCGGCGACGACGACGTCCTGGCCCTGCGCGAAGGCCTCGCCGACGGCACGATCGACTGCGTCGCGACCGACCACGCCCCGCACTCGCTGGAGTACAAGGAGGCCGAGTGGCCGGGCGCCGCGCCGGGAATGCTCGGCCTGGAGACAGCGCTGGCGGTCGTCCAGGAGGCGATGGTCGACACCGGCCTGCTCGACTGGGCCGGCGTCGCCGACCGCATGTCCGCGCGACCCGCCGTGATCGGCCGGCTGCCCGAGCACGGCAGGCCGCTCGCCGCGGGCGAGCCCGCCAACGTGGTGCTGTACGACCCGGCGGCCGCGTACACCCTCGACCCGGCGCAGCTGGCGTCGCGCAGCCGCAACACGCCGTACGCCGGTCGGGAGATGTCCGGACGCGTGGTCGCGACGTTCCTGCGCGGCAGGCCGACGGTGCTCGACGGGAAGCCGGCGTGAGAGAGTCGGTCAGAGGAGGCGGGTCGCTGTGAACCTCCTGCCGCTCCTCGCGATGGTGCTCGGCGCGGTCGTGCTCGTCCTCTTCGTGGCGCTGCTGTTCGTCCGGCCGGGCTGGTTGCGGTCGCGGCGGGCACCCGCCCCGATCGCGCCGCTGTCGTCGCCGCCGACGTATCCCCGCGCGCTGCGGGCTCCCGCGGAAGGCGGCTATCTCGGCACCGTGCGCGTGTCGGACGGGTCGGCGGTCCGGATCCACGGGCTCGGCGGGCGCGGCCGGGTGAAGCTCGTGCTCGCGGCCGAGGGGCTCGTGCTGGAGCGCCGCGGCACCAACGACCTGCTCGTCGACGAGCAGGAGCTCGGCGGCGGAGAGGTACGCGAGGGGGTGCTGGTGGTGCGCTGGACACACGGCGGCGTCGCGCTGGAGACGTCGATCCGGCTCGACCCGACGGGCGACACCGCCGGCTGGGCGAGGAGCCTGCGGCAGATGGGAATCGGAACGTGACCGACACGACGGGCGGCGCCGTCCTCGTCCTCGAGGACGGCCGGGTGTTCCGCGGCGAGCCGTACGCCGCCGTCGGGGAGACGTTCGGCGAGATCGTCTTCTCGACCGGCATGACCGGCTACCAGGAGACGCTCACCGACCCGTCGTACCACCGGCAGATCGTCGTGATGACCGCGCCACACGTCGGCAACACCGGTGTGAACGACGACGACCCCGAGTCGGGACGGGTCTGGGTGGCGGGCTACGTGCTGCGCGACCCGGCGCGGCGCGCGTCCAACTGGCGGTCGACGGGCGACCTGGAGGACCACCTGCGCGCGCAGCGGGTCGTCGGCATCAAAGCCGTCGACACCCGTGCGCTCACCAGGCACCTGCGCGAACGCGGCGCGATGCGCGCCGGCGTTTTCAGCGGCGACAGCTCCGCGCAACCGGTCGAGGCACTGCGCGACCGGGTGCTCGCCAGCCCCGGCATGGTCGGCGCGCAGCTGTGCGAGGAGGTGTCGACGGAGGCCGCGTACGTCGTGCCTGCCCTCGACACCAGGCGGCTGCGGATCGCCGCCCTCGACCTCGGCATCAAGGCGATGACCCCGCGCCGCATGGCCGAGCGCGGCATCGAGACCCACGTGCTGCCCGCGACCGCCGGCCTCGACGACGTGCTCGCGGTCGAGCCCGACGGCGTGTTCCTGGCCAACGGACCCGGCGACCCCGCGACCGCCGACGCCCAGGTCGAGGTCGTCAAGCGGCTGCTCGAACGCCGGGTGCCGATCTTCGGCATCTGCTTCGGCAACCAGGTGCTCGGCCGGGCGCTCGGGTTCGGCACCTACAAGCTCAGGTACGGCCACCGCGGCATCAACCAGCCGGTCCAGGACCGCACCACCAGACGGGTCGAGGTCACGGCGCACAACCACGGCTTCGCCGTCGACGCGCCTCTCGACGGCCCGGCCGACACGCCGTACGGCCGCGCCGAGGTCAGCCACGTGTGCCTCAACGACGACGTCGTCGAAGGGCTCCGCTGCCTCGACGTGCCGGCCTTCTCCGTCCAGTACCACCCGGAGGCGGCCGCGGGCCCACACGACGCCGCGTACCTGTTCGACCGGTTCACCGAGCTGATGGAGAGGGGTGGCGATGCCCAGGCGGGCTGACCTCTCCAGCGTCCTCGTCATCGGGTCCGGCCCGATCGTCATCGGCCAGGCCGCGGAGTTCGACTACTCCGGCACCCAGGCCTGCCGCGTGCTGCGGTCCGAGGGACTGCGGGTGAGCCTGGTCAACAGCAACCCGGCGACGATCATGACCGACCCGGAGTTCGCCGACGCCACGTACGTCGAGCCGATCACTCCCGACGTCGTCGAGCAGGTGATCGCCAAGGAGCGCCCCGACGCCGTGCTCGCCACCCTCGGCGGCCAGACTGCGCTCAACACCGCGGTCGCGCTGCACGAGAGCGGCGTGCTGGAGAAGTACGGCGTCGAGCTGATCGGCGCGTCGATCGAGGCGATCCAGGCGGGGGAGAACCGCGAGCGGTTCAAGGAGATCGTCGCGGCGATCGGCGCCGAGAGCCCGGGCAGCCGCGTGTGCCACACCCTCGACGAGTGCCTCGCCGCGGCGCAGGAGCTGCACTACCCGGTGGTCGTCCGGCCGTCGTTCACCCTCGGCGGCACCGGCTCTGGCATGGCGCACTCCGAGGAGCACCTGCGGCGCATGGCGTCGGCCGGGCTGCAGGCGAGCCCGACGACCGAGGTGCTGATCGAGGAGAGCGTGCTCGGCTGGAAGGAGTACGAGCTCGAGCTCATGCGCGACCACCATGACAACGTCGTGGTCGTCTGCTCGATCGAGAACATCGACCCGATGGGCGTGCACACCGGCGACTCCGTCACCGTCGCGCCGGCGATGACACTCACCGACCGCGAGTACCAGCACATGCGCGACGTCGGCATCGCGGTGATCCGCGCGGTGGGAGTCGACACCGGCGGCTGCAACATCCAGTTCGCGATCCACCCCGGCACCGGGCGCATGGTCGTCATCGAGATGAACCCGCGGGTGTCGCGTTCCAGCGCGCTCGCGTCCAAGGCCACCGGCTTCCCGATCGCCAAGATCGCGGCGCGGCTCGCCATCGGCTACACGCTCGACGAGATCCCCAACGACATCACCAAGGAGACGCCAGCCAGCTTCGAGCCGACGCTCGACTACGTCGTCGTCAAGGCGCCGCGGTTCGCGTTCGAGAAGTTCCCCGGCGCCGACCCGGAGCTGACCACGCACATGAAGTCGGTCGGCGAGGCGATGGCGATCGGGCGCTGCTTCACCGAGGCGCTGCAGAAGGCACTGCGCTCGCTGGAGCGCGCCGAGGCGACCTTCTCCTGGGTGGGGGAGCCCGGAGACCGTGCGGCGCTCCTGGAGGCCGTGCGCACCCCGCACGACGGACGGCTGGCCACCATGCAGCAGGCGCTGCGCGCCGGTGCCACCCTCGACGAGCTGTTCGACGCCACCCACATCGACCCGTGGTTCCTCGACCAGATCGTGCTGCTCGACGAGGTCGCGACCGAGCTGCGCGACGCCCGCGACCTCGACGCGGCGTTGATCCGGCGGGCGAAGCGGCACGGCTTCAGTGACGCCCAGATCGCCGGCATCCGCGGCATCGACGAGATGCTCGTCCGCGCGCTGCGGCAGGCGCTCGGCGTCCGCCCGGTGTACAAGACGGTCGACACGTGCGCGGCCGAGTTCGCGGCGCGCACGCCGTACCTCTACTCGAGCTATGACGAGGAGTCCGAGGTCCCCGAGGGCGACCGGCGCAAGGTGATCATCCTCGGTTCGGGGCCGAACCGGATCGGGCAGGGCATCGAGTTCGACTACTCCTGCGTGCACGCCTCGATGGCGCTGCAGGACGCCGGCTTCGAGACCGTCATGGTCAACTGCAACCCCGAGACCGTCTCCACCGACTACGACACCAGCGACCGGCTGTACTTCGAGCCGCTCACCCTGGAGGACGTCCTCGAGGTCGTGCACGCCGAGCGGCAGACCGGTGAGCTCGTGGGCGTCATCGTGCAGCTGGGCGGGCAGACGCCGCTCGGCCTGGCCAAGGCGCTGGAGCAGGCCGGGGTGCCGATCGTCGGCACGTCCCCCGACGCGATCCACCTGGCCGAGGACCGCGGCGCGTTCGGTCACGTGCTCGCCGCCGCCGAGCTGCCCGCGCCCAAGCACGGCACCGCGTCGTCGTTCGGCGAGGCCAAGGGCATCGCCGACGAGATCGGCTACCCGGTGCTCGTCCGGCCGTCGTACGTCCTCGGCGGCCGCGGTATGGAGATCGTGTACGACGACGAACGGCTCGAGTCCTATCTCGCGAGTGCGACCGAGGTCTCGCCGGAGCGTCCCGTGCTCGTCGACCGGTTCCTCGACGACACGATCGAGATCGACGTCGACGCGCTCTACGACGGCGACGAGCTCTACCTCGGCGGGGTGATGGAGCACATCGAGGAGGCCGGCATCCACTCCGGCGACTCGGCGTGCGCGCTGCCGCCGACGACACTCGGCCAGGAGATCATCGGGCGGATCAGGGAGTCGACCGAGGCGATCGCGCGGGGTGTCCGGGTCCGCGGCCTGCTCAACGTGCAGTACGCCCTGTCGAGCGACGTGCTGTACGTCCTGGAGGCCAACCCGCGCGCGTCCCGCACGGTGCCGTTCGTGTCGAAGGCGACGGCCGTGCCGCTCGCCAAGGCGGCGGCCCGCGTGATGCTCGGCGCGAGCATCGCCGACCTGCGCGGCGAGGGCATGCTGCTGCCGAGCGGCGACGGCGGCGACCTTCCGCTCGACGCGCCGATCGCGGTCAAGGAGGCGGTGCTGCCCTGGGGCAGGTTCCGCGGCGTCGACACGGTGCTCGGTCCCGAGATGCGGTCGACGGGCGAGGTCATGGGCATCGACGCGCAGTTCGGCACGGCGTTCGCGAAGTCGCAGGTGGCGGTCTACGGCCACCCGATGCCGACGTCCGGCCGGGTGTTCGTGTCGGTCGCCAACCGCGACAAGCGGTCGATGGTGTTCCCGGTCAGGCGGCTCGCCGACCTCGGCTTCGAGGTGCTCGCGACGCAGGGCACCGCGCAGGTGCTGCGCAGGCACGGCATCACCGCGACGGTGGTGCGCAAGCACAGCGAGGGCACCGGGCCCGACGGCGAGCCGACGATCGTGCGGCGGATCCTCGACGGCGAGGTCGACCTGATCGTCAACACGCCGTTCGGCAGCCCGGGCCACGGCGGCCCGCGCGTCGACGGCTACGAGATCCGCACGGCCGCGACGACGACGGGCGTGCCGTGCATGACCACGGTGCAGGGACTCGCGGCGGCCGTCGAGGGCATCGAGGCGACCGTGCGCGGGGAGATCGGCGTCCGCTCCCTGCAGGAGCACGCCGCAGCCCTGCGCGCCGCGACGGCGGAGGGGCCGGCAACGTGATCCCCCGGCCGGTGCAGCGCGAGGCGGAGGTCGTCGCCGTCGGTACGCGCGGCGCGTACCTGTCGCTGCGGCTGCGCACGCCGGAGTTCGCGGGATTCCTGCCCGGCCAGTTCGTCGCCGTCGCTGTCGGCGGCCGGCACACCGGCATGATGCTGCGGCGCTGCTTCTCGCTCTACGCGGGCGACGCCGGCGGCACGATCGAGTTCGTCTTCGCCACGCACGGCAAGGGCACCCGGTGGCTGGCCGAACGCCGTGCCGGCGACACGGTCGACGTCGTCGGACCGCTGGGCCGGCCGTTCCCGCTGCCGGAGACTCCCCGTGCGTGCGTCCTCGTCGGCGGCGGCTACGGCTCCGCGCCGCTGTTCGCGCTCGGTGCGGCACTGCGGGCCGGCGGTTCCGCGGCCCACCTCGTGGTCGGCGCGGCGTCCGCCGACCGGTTGTTCGCCGGCGACGACGCCGACCGGACCTTCGCCTCGGTCACGGTCACCACCGACGACGGGTCCGCCGGCACCAGGGGCATGGTCACCGACGTGCTGCCCGACCTGTTCGCCGCGAGCGGCGCCGCGCGCCTGTACGCGTGCGGGCCGATGGCCATGCTCGCGGCCTGCACGCGTGCGGCCGAGGCAGCGGGCGTGACGGCGTACACCGCGGTCGAGGAGGCCATGGCGTGCGGCGTCGGCGTCTGCATGACCTGCGTGCTGCCGGTGGTGGGCGACGACGGCGTCACCCGCATGACCCGGTCGTGCACCGAAGGGCCGGTGTTCCGTGGCGACCGGGTGCGCTGGGCCGACGTCGGCACCGTGCCCGCAGACACCTGGGGAGCGGGGGTCCATTAGTGATCGACATGCGCACACGACTCGGCTCGCTCGAACTGCCGGCGCCGATCCTCACCGCGTCGGGCTGCGCGGGCTACGGCAGGGAGCTCGCGCCGTACGTCGACCTCACCGCGCTCGGTGCCGTGGTCACCAAGTCGATCATGCTGCACCCGCGGTCGGGCCGGGCGACGCCGCGGATGGCCGAGACGCCGTCCGGCATGCTCAACTCGATCGGCCTGCAGGGCTCGGGGATCGACGCGTTCCTGGCCCACGACCTGCCGTGGCTCGCCGCGCAGGGAGCACGGGTCGTCGTCTCCGTCGCCGGCGGGTCTGCCGACGAGTACGTGGAGGTGGCGCGGCGGCTGCGCGGCGCGCCCGGCCTCGTCGCGCTCGAGGTCAACATCTCCTGCCCCAACGTCGAGAACCGCGGCCAGGTGTTCGCCTGCGACGCGGACGCCGCTGCCACGGTCGTGGCCGGCGTGCGCGAGGTCGCCGCGCCCGGCGTGCCCGTCCTCGCCAAGCTCTCCCCTGACGTGACCGACATCGTCGCGATCGCACGGTCGTGCGTCGCCGCCGGTGCCGACGGCCTGTCGATGATCAACACGTTGCTCGGCATGGTCATCGACGTCGACACGATGCGTCCCGTCCTCGCCGGCGTCACCGGCGGCCTGTCGGGCCCGGCGATCCGCCCGGTGGCCGTGCGCTGCGTCTGGCAGGTGCGCGCGGCGATGCCCGACGTCCCGATCCTCGCGATGGGCGGCGTGCGCCACGGCCTCGACGCCCTCGAGCTCGTCCTCGCCGGCGCGAACGCCGTGTCCGTCGGAACGGCCGTCTTCGGCGACCCGGGCGCGTGCCGCCGCGTCCACGACGAGCTCGCCGCCGCGCTCACCGAGCGCGGCTTCGCCACGTTCGCCGACGCCGTCGGCCACGCCCACCGCCCCCAACCCGCCGTCTCGGCGTCCGCAGAAAGGATGGTGCGCCAGTGACACGTGCACCCATCGCCGTCGCGCTCGACACCCACGACCTCGAGCTGGCGGCACGCTGGGCCGAGGCCGTGACACCGCAGGTGAGCACGCTCAAGATCGGTCTCGAGCTGTACCTGCGGCACGGTCCGCAGGTCTTCGCCAGCGTCCGCGGCGGCAGCGGCGTCGACATCTTCCTCGACCTCAAGCTGCACGACATCCCGGCCACGGTGGCCGGTGCCGCCCGCGCGGTCGCGTCCCTGCGGCCGACGTTCCTCACCGTGCACGCGAGCGGCGGCCCCACGATGATCCGCGCCGCGGTCGAGGCGCTGCCCGACACCAGGATCGCGGCCGTGACGGTGCTCACGTCACTCGACGACTCCGACCTCGACGAGATCGGCCTGATCGGCCCGCTGACCGACGCCGTCCGCCGGCTCTCGGTGCGCGCCGTCGAGGCCGGTGCGCGGGCGCTGGTCTGCTCGCCGCGCGAGGTCGCGTCCGTCCGCGCCGAGGTGGGCCCCGACATCGTCCTCGTCACCCCGGGTGTCCGTCCCGCAGGCACGGGCGCGCAGGACCAGGTCCGCATCGCCACCCCGGAGCAGGCCATCGCCGACGGCGCCGACCTGATCGTCGTCGGCCGCCCCATCACCGGCGCCGCCGACCCGGGAGCCGCCGCGGCGGCGCTGGCCAGCTCGCTGCGCCGCCTCCACCTGACCGCCTGAACACCGCGGGGTCACCCGTCAGGTCGCCACTCGGTAGGACTCGACGACGTTGACGTCGCGCAGGGGTTGCGGGGAGCAGCCGCCCATGACGTAGAGGCGGCCGGACACCGTGGCGACGCCCTGCCCGTGCCGGCTCGTGGGCATCGGGGGAGCCTCCTGCCAGCGGTCGTCGCTCGGACGGTAGGTCCAATGGTCGCCGTGGTGGAGGGCGTGCACCCGGCCGTCGTAGGTGCCGAGGCCGAAGTTGGCCAGCGGGCCCGGCAGGTCGGGGCCCTTCGTCCAGCGGCCGGTCGCGGGGTCGAGGACCTGGACGTCGCGGGTCTCGAGGTCGGCCGTGATGCCGCCGACCGCGTAGATCCTCCCGTCGAGGGCGACGGCGCGCAGGCTCGACTTCGCCTGCGGCAGGTCGGGACCCTTCGACCACGTCCCGGTGCGGGTGTCGAGGATCTCGACGGCGGTCGACGGTCCGTCGCCGTCGTCGCCGCCGATCGCGTACACGCGGTCACCGACGGCGACGGCGGCGAGCTCGTACCGCGGCGTCGGCAGGTCGGGCAGCCTGGTCCAGGTGCGACTGCCCGTGTCGAGGGCCGCCGCGGTGCCGGTGACGCGGGTGGGTGGACGCAGGCCGCCCATCGTGTAGATCACGCCGCCGACCGCGGCCGCGCCGACGGAGCTACGCGCCTCGGGCAGCGACGGTCCCTCCGACCAGGCATCGCCGCGTGGGTCGTAGACCTCGACCGAGTCGAGCAGGTTGCCGCGCTCGCCGGTCATCCCCCCGATCGCCCAGATCCGCCCACCGACGACGACGCTGCCGAAGTCGTCGCGCGGGGTGCCGAGCACCGCCTGGTCGCGCCAGGGACCCCTCGTCCGCGGCGAGGTGTCGTCGGACGAACCCGAACGGATCACGCCGGTGACGACGGTCGTCGCGGTCAGCACAGCGAGCACGACGATGCCGATGAGCAGGAGGCGACGGGTACGTCGCTCGTCGGCCAAGCGGACCTCCGGTGCATGCGGATCGGCGTGGATCTCACGGTGCATCCGCGTCATTCGGGCACGTTCGACGCGGTTCCGCACCCTATCCGGGACCGCGGAACGACGGCGCGACATACCCCACGTTGCCCTGCGCCGACTGGACTCGCTAGGTTCCCTTGAGGCCGGTCGCGAACCCGGTGGAAACGCACCGGCGTCGACGGCCGATGTTCAGGCGTCAGAACGAGCGAGACCGAGGTGACTGCGAGTGCCCCTCCCTTCTCTCACACCCGAGCAGCGGGCCGCCGCCCTGGAGAAGGCAGCTGCCGCCCGGCGGGCGCGCGCTGAGGTGAAGAACCGACTGAAGCACTCCGGTGCCACCCTTGCCGAGGTCATCCGCGAGGGTCAGCAGAACGAGGTCGTCGGCAAGATGAAGGTCGCCGCGTTGCTCGAGGCGCTGCCCGGCGTCGGCAAGGTGCGCGCCAAGCAGATCATGGAGCGCCTTGGCATCGCCGAGTCCCGCCGGGTGCGCGGTCTCGGCACCAACCAGGTCGCCGCGCTCGAGCGCGAGTTCGGTGCGGCCGACTGACCCACGCCTGGTCGTGCTGTCCGGCCCGTCAGGGGTCGGCAAGAGCACGGTCGTCGCGCGGCTCCGGCAGCACCACCCGGAGGTGTGGCTGTCGGTCTCGGTGACGACGCGCGCGATGCGCCCCGGCGAGGTCGACGGCGTCCACTACCGCTTCGTCGACGACGCCACGTTCGACGGCATGCGCGACCGCGACGAGCTGCTCGAGCACGCCGAGTTCGCGGGCAACCGGTACGGCACGCCGCGCGACCCGGTGCGCGAGCACCTCGGCGCGGGCGTGCCGACGCTGCTGGAGATCGACCTGCAGGGCGCCAGGCAGGTGCGCAGGTCGATGCCCGACGCACTCCAGGTGTTCCTCGCGCCGCCGTCGTGGGAGGAGCTCGTCCAGCGCCTCGTCGGACGCGGCACCGAGCCGCCGGACGTCGTCGAGAAGCGGCTCGCCCAGGCGCGGATCGAGCTCGCCGCGGAGTCCGAGTTCGACGTGACCCTGGTGAACACATCGGTGGGGGAGGTCTGCGACCGGCTGGTAGCCTTGTGGGGAATTCCCCACCGACCCGCCACCTGACCAGGTGGTCGGCGTCGCCACATCACACGGAAGGACCGCCTTGTCCGGTACCCAGCCGGTCGCCGAGGGCATCACCAACCCGCCCATCGACGAGCTGCTCCAGACCACGCCGAGCCGGTACCAGCTGGTGATCTTCGCCGCGAAGCGTGCGCGCCAGATCAACGCGTACTACTCGCAGCTCGGCGAGGGCCTGCTCGAGTACGTCGGCCCGCTCGTCGAGACCCACGTCCAGGAGAAGCCGCTGTCGATCTCGCTGCGCGAGATCCACGCCGGCCTGCTCGACACCGAGACGGTCGAGACTCCCGAGGACGACGCTCTCGCCGCCACCCGCAGCGAGTAGCGCCCCCCACTGCGCGTGTCCGGTGACGAAGGACGACCGCTGGTCGTCGTCGGGGTCGCGGGCGGCATCGCCGCCTTCAAGGCGTGCGCGCTGGTCCGCGCCTTCACCGAGTCCGGACACGACGTCCGCGTCGTGCCCACCGAGAGTGCGCTGCGGTTCGTCGGCGCCGCCACGTGGGAGGCGTTGACCGGTCACCCGGTCGCGACGGACGTCTGGCACGACGCGCACGAGGTGCCCCACGTACGCCTCGGTCAGCGCGCCGACCTGCTGGTGGTCGCCCCCGCGACCGCCAACACCCTCGCCCGCGCGGCCCACGGGCTCGCCGACGACCTCCTCACCAACACCCTGCTGACGGTGCGCTGTCCGGTCGTCGTCGCTCCCGCGATGCACACCGAGATGTGGGAGCACCCCGCGACGGTCGCCAACGTCCGCACCCTGCGGGAGCGCGGCGTGCTCGTCCTCGACCCCGCGCGCGGCCGCCTCACCGGCGCCGACTCCGGACCCGGACGGCTGCCCGAGCCCGAGGAGATCTTCGCCGTCGCCCGCGCCGCGCTCGACCGCGGACGGGTGACCCACGACCTCGCCGGCACCCGGGTGCTCGTGACCGCGGGCGGCACCCGCGAGGCGCTCGACCCGGTGCGCTTCCTCGGCAACAGGTCGAGCGGGCGGCAGGGGTACGCGTTCGCGCAGACCGCGTGGGCCCGCGGCGCAGACGTCGTGCTGGTGACCGCCTCGACCGGCCTGCCCGACCCGGCCGGGGCCACGGTGGTCAGGGTCGAGAGCACCGAGGAGATGCGCGACGCCGTCCAGCGGCACGTCCGTGACGTCGACGCCGTCGTGATGGCCGCGGCGCCCGCCGACTTCCGCCCGGTCGAGGTCGCCACGAGCAAGATCAAGAAGACCGACGACGACCCGGCGGCGGTCCGCCTCACCCGCACGCCCGACATCCTCGCCGAGCTGGGCGCGCACCGTCCGGCCGGCCTGCGGGTCCTGGTCGGCTTCGCGGCGGAGACCGACGACGCGGTCGCCAACGGACGCAAGAAGCTCGCGCGCAAGCGCTGCGACCTGCTCGTCGTCAACGAGGTCGGCGGCGGTCGCGGCTTCGAGTCGGCCGACAACGCCGCCGTCGTCCTCGGCGCCGACGGGTCGGAGACCGAGATCGAGGAGTCCGCCAAGACCGCGCTCGCGGATCGGGTGTGGGACCTCGTCGTGGAGCGTCTCACCGGCTGAGCGACGCCTACAGGCCGTGAGCGACCACGCCGGTCGGGGCCGTGACCAGCGTCAACTGCTGTGACCGGTGTCATTTCGGGGTACCGCCCGTCGAACGGCGGTTCTGTGTGCGCGGCGCTCTCGGTAGACTCTGCCCGGACCGAAGCCAACTCCTTGGAGGAAATACTCGTGTCCAGTCGTCTATTCACGTCGGAATCCGTCACCGAGGGCCACCCGGACAAGATCTCGGACCAGGTGAGCGACGCGATCCTCGACGCTCTGCTCGAGCAGGATCCCAGGAGCCGCGTCGCCGTCGAGACCATGATCACCACGGGCCAGGTGCACGTCGCCGGCGAGGTGACGACCAAGGCGTACGCCGAGATCCCGCAGATCGTGCGCGACACCGTGCTCGGCATCGGCTACGACTCCTCGAGCAAGGGCTTCGACGGCGCGTCGTGCGGCGTCTCGATCTCGATCGGCTCGCAGTCGCCGGACATCGCGCAGGGCGTCGACACCGCGTACGAGGGTCGCGCCGAGGGCTCGGTCGACCCGATCGACCTGCAGGGCGCCGGTGACCAGGGCATGATGTTCGGCTTCGCGTGCAGCGAGACCGAGCAGCTCATGCCGCTGCCGATCCAGCTCGCGCACGAGCTGGCCAGGCAGCTCTCCAAGGTGCGCAAGGACGGCCTGGTGCCGTACCTGCGTCCCGACGGCAAGACCCAGGTCACGGTCGAGTACGACGGCCTGACCCCGGTACGCCTCGACACCGTCGTCGTGTCGTCGCAGCACGCCGCCGACATCGACCTCGACTCGCTGCTCACCCCCGACGTCCGCCAGCACGTCGTGGAGCCCATCCTCGAGCGGTTCGCGATCGACTCGACCGGCTACCGGCTGTTCGTCAACCCGACCGGCAGGTTCGAGATCGGCGGCCCGATGGGCGACGCCGGGCTCACCGGCCGCAAGATCATCGTCGACACCTACGGCGGCTACGCGCGGCACGGCGGCGGCGCGTTCTCCGGCAAGGACCCGTCCAAGGTCGACAGGTCCGCCGCGTACGCCATGCGCTGGGTCGCCAAGAACATCGTCGCCGCGGGCCTCGCCGAGCGGTGCGAGGTGCAGATCGCGTACGCGATCGGCAAGGCGCACCCCGTCGGCCTGTTCGTCGAGACGTTCGGCACCGAGCAGATCCCCGTCGACCAGATCGAGAAGGCCGTGGGCGAGGTGTTCGACCTGCGCCCCGGCGCGATCGTCCGCGACCTCGACCTGCTCCGGCCGATCTACAAGGGCACCGCGGCGTACGGTCACTTCGGCCGCACCGACCTCGATGTGACCTGGGAGCGCACCGACCGCGCCGACCAGCTGCGGTCCTTCCTCGGCGTCTGACCCACCCTTCCGCTCCACCGTCGTGCCTGCGCCCCACACGAAAGTGGGGCGTAGGCGCGACGTAAGCGCGCGCCTGTCCACTGGGATCCGACAGCAGGGCACGAGGCCCTGCCGGCGGAGGGGACGGCATGACCAAGGGGGTATGGGGGCTCCTGTGGAAGCGGCGGGGCCGGGGTCGGGGGCGTCAGGTAGAACGGACCCGTGACCGGATCCGAGGCCGAACAGCTGGCGCTGGTCCGCGACCGGAGCAGGCGGTCGCGGACCAAGCCGGCCGTGGAGGCCGCCGCCGAGCGTCCGGTGGCGCGGGTGGCGGTCGACATGTCGCTCGCGCACCTCGACCGGCCTTTCGACTACCTCGTGCCTGCCCGCTTCGCCGACGACTGCGTCCCCGGCTGCCGGGTGCGCGTGCGGTTCGCGGGCGCGCTGGCCGACGGCTACGTCCTCGAACGGGTCGAGCGCAGCGAGCACGAGGGCCGGCTGGCGTTCCTCGACCGCGTGGTGTCGGCGGAGCCGGTGCTCTCGCCGGAGGTCGCGGCCGTGGCGCGGGCCGTCGCCGACAGGTACGCGGGCAGCCTCGCCGACGTGTTGCGGCTCGCCGTCCCACCCCGGCACGCGAAGGTGGAGGCCGAGCCCCCGGCCGGCGCAGCCCGGCCCGAGGAGGTCGGCGAGTCGCCGGCGGCGGAGTCGTGGCGGCGGTACGTCGCGGGTGCGGCGTTCCTGCGCGGCCTCGCGGAGGGGCGCGCGGTGCGTGCTGTCTGGGACGCTTTGCCAGGCGAGGACTGGCCCGCCGCGATCGCGGCGGCCGCCGTCAGCACCGCGGGCGGAGGTCGCGGCGTCCTCGTGGTGGTGCCCGACCACCGTGACCTCGACCGGGTCGACGCCGCGATGGTTGCCACCCTCGGCACCGGCCGGCACGTCGTGCTGACCGCGGAGCTCGGGCCGGCCGAGCGCTACCGGCGGTGGCTCGCCGTTCGCCGCGGCACGGTGCGGGTCGCGGTCGGCACCCGGGCGGCGATGTTCGCGCCGGTCCACGACCTCGGTCTCGTCGTGTGCTGGGACGACGGCGACGACCTGCATGCGGAGCCGCGTGCCCCGTACCCGCACGTCAGGGAGGTGCTGTGCACCCGCGCGCACCTGCAGGGCGCGTCCGCGCTGATCGGCGGCTTCGCGCGGACGGCCGAGGCGACCCTGCTCGTCCGGACGGGCTGGGCACAGGTGGTCGCCGGCGCCCGCGCGGAGGTGCGGGAGCGCATGCCGGCGGTCCGCGCCGCTGGCGACGACGCCGAGCTGGCGCGTGACCCAGGGGCGCGCAGCGCGCGGCTGCCGCACCTCGCGTGGCGCACGGCACACGAGGCACTCGAGCACGGGCCGGTCCTGGTGCAGACGCCACGACGCGGGTACGTCCCCGCGCTGGCGTGCGCGCGCTGCCGCACCGGCGCCCGTTGTCCGCACTGCGCCGGCCCGCTCGCCGCGGACCGCGAGGGAGGCAGGCCGGCGTGCCGCTGGTGCGGCCGCCCGGTCACGCGCTGGGCATGCGGGTCGTGCGGCGGCACCGGGCTGCGGGCGGTGGTCGTCGGCGCCGCGCGCACCGCCGAGGAGCTCGGCCGTGCCTTCCCCGGCGTCACCGTGCGGGTGAGCGGCGGCGACTCGGGCGTCCTCGCCGAGGTGTCGGCCACGCCGCAGCTCGTCGTCGCCACACCGGGGGCTGAGCCGGTCGCGGCGCAGGGCTACGCGGCCGCGCTGCTGCTCGACGGCTGGGCGCTGCTCGGCCGCGCCGACCTGCGGGCGGGCGAGGAGACGTTGCGCCGCTGGGCCAACGCGTGCGCGCTCGTCCGGTCGGGTGGCAGCGGCGGGCGGGTCGTCGTGCTGGCCGAGAGCACCCTCCGACCGGTCCAGTCGCTGATGCGGTGGGACACCGCGGGCTTCGCCGACCGTGAGCTGGCCGAGCGCGAGGAGATGCGGTTCCCACCCGCGGTCAGGGCCGCCGTGGTCAGCGGTGACCCGTCCGCCGTCGACGAGCTGCTGCGCATCGAGGGCATGCCGGCGGTGGTCGACGTGCTCGGCCCGGTCCCCGTGCCGGCGCGCGACGGCGCCGACCACGTCCGGGCCGTCGTGCGGGTGCCGCGCGCCGAGGGTGCGGCGCTCGCCCGCGCCCTGCACGCGGGTCTCGCCGTCCGGAGCGCCGCGAAGAAGCCGGGTACCGCGCGCGTCCAGGTCGATCCCCAGGAGCTGCTCTAGGTGGGATCCGTACTTCACCTCGTGACGGTGGACTTCACCTCGTCCCGGCACAGGGTGAAGTCCCCGTTGATCACGTCAACCACTGGGGGACCCTGGCGGGCCATCCCCTACGGGTGAAAAGTAGGGGGTGGCCCGCGGTGTCCCTGGCGACGGCGTGATCACAACGGTGCGGTAGAGCCCGCACGTCAACCTG
>WHST01000048.1 GCA_009379955.1 Streptosporangiales bacterium
ACTTCGCCCGCCGAGACCAGCCGATCAGTTGCTCCCGCTCGGCACCGGTCAACACCAACTCCGCCTTCGGACGCCCAGTTCTCGGCATGCCACCACCATACCGACTTAACCTACGAATTTCCGGCGGGCGACACTAGCGCGCCAGCATGCTGAGATCGAGCGCTTCAAGCAAGACTTCCATGCGGGAGTGCCAGCCGCGGTCACGCAGTACCTTGCCGATGTTCTGGAACTCAGCCAGTATCCAGAAGACTTCCCACAGAGGTTCCGTCTCGCCTACATGCCAGAGTCGCGCCAGCTCGTCGTCAAATATTACCTTCCACCATACGATCGCATTCCCACTGTCGCCGAACATAAGTATATACGTACCGGCGACAAGATTACGGAGAAATTGCGACCCGCGCGTGAGCGACAGGAGATGTACAAGACGTTGGTCGCGAAAGTGACCGTTCGCACATTGCACGAGATCTTCGAGGCGGACCGAGCGGCCATCGTCGATACAATAGCCTTCAACGGACACGTTGACACGATCAACGCCGCCACCGGCCGAGCCGAGGAGCCCTGCCTGATCACGCTACTCGCTACTCGAGACAGCTTCATGAACCGCGACTTTAGCCGCGTCGATGCTCTCGCCTGCTTGCTTGACCTCTCGGCAAGTGTGTCCAAGACACCGTCGGAACTGACTCCTGTCAGGCCGATCATCGACTTTGACATGGTGGATCCAAGGTTCGTCGAGGAGGCCGATGTTCTATCCGGCCTAGATCAGCGGCCGAACCTTATGGAACTAAAGTTCAGCGAATTCGAGTCGTTGATCACCAACCTCTTCACCCGCATGGGCCTCGAGACCCGCCAGACAAGGCCCTCACGTGATGGCGGTGTCGACTGTGTCGCCTTCGACAGCCGCCCCGTGTTCGGCGGCAAGGTTGTAATCCAAGCGAAGCTCTACAAGAACACCGTCCCCGTCAGTGCGGTGCGCGACCTGTTCGGCAGCGTCCACAACGAAGGCGCATCGAAAGGCATCCTCGTCACAACCTCCGGCTATGGCAGAGCTTCGTTCGACTTCGCCAAGAACAAGCCGCTCGAACTGCTTTCTGGGAGCAATTTGTTGTATTTACTGAAAACGCACGCGGACATTGATGCGAGAATCGAACCTCCTGATCATTGGGTGGAGCCGCCTGCGGACAGTGGGCCGCCACATTGGGACGAGCCGCCATCACAGGAACTGTCTCCTGCTCGGTGACGGGCGACGCCCAGTAGCACTCCGGAGGATCTTGACGGTCCTGAATCGTCAATAGGCTCGCCGCCCGCGCCGGTTGATCACGTTCCTTCGAAATGCGGCGGCGACCAGGCACCCCGTGAGCGGCACCCTCACCGCGTCGGGGCACGGTGAGGGTGCCGTTCACGTGCTGCGGCCGCGAGGTGACCGGCTGCCTTCCCGGAGATCAGGTCCGGCGCAGCACGGCCTTGCCGACGATCTCGCGGTGCGCGAGGGCCGCGAGGACGTCTGTGGTGCGGGTCCAGTCGTCGACGCGGCCGAGGCGTGGGTCGAGTGTCCGGTTCTGGATCTGGGTCACCAGGGTCGCCAGGTCGGCACCCTTCTGGTCCTCGGGAACGTAGTGGAAAAGGCCCATGAGCCTGGCGTTGGGTGCGGTGGCGAAGTCGCGGAGCCCGATGGTGGCTGGTCCGCCGAGGGCCCCGTAGGTCACGGCAGTGGCACCGGGCTCGAGGTGGTGGATCGCGGCGGTCAGGGTGTCGCCGCCGATGCCGTCGGCGACGAAGGCGAACGGTTCGAGGCCGTCGTCGTCCAGGTCGCAGATCACGCGGTGGGCACCCAGGGTGCGGGCCTCGTCGCGTCGGTGTGGTCCGCTGACGAGAGCGGTGACGTGGGCGCCGGCGGCCCGTGCGAGCTGGACGGCGAACTGCCCGACGCCGCCGGTGGCGCCGGTCACCAGGACACGGCGGCCCAACAGGGAACCGGCCTGGCGCAGCGCTCGCAGTGCGGTGAGGCCGGCGATGGGCAACGCCGCGGCCTGCTCGGTCTCGACACCGTCGGGGAGCCTCGCGCAGTGCGCCGCCGCGACCGCGACGCGTTCGGCCCAGCCGCCGCCCTGTGCGATCGCCACCACGCGCTCACCTGCCACCGGACCGGTGCCGTCGGCCGCGGCCGCGTGCACGACTCCGGCGACGTCCTGTCCTGGTTGCCAGCCCTCCGGGCGAGCCGGGATCAACGCGAGCTCGCCGCGGTTGACCGCGTAGGCACGGACGTCGACGACGAGCTCACCGTCGGCCGGGACCGGCTCGGGCAGATCCTCGGCCAGGCGCAGACCGCCTGGGTGGTCGGGGTCGGTGATGAATCCACGCATGCCCTCGACGGTAGCGCGGGCGACGGCCCGCGCGCCGCGAGGATGCGGTCGACCCGTCACGGCTGGTCACGACATCGAGTGGACACGCGGCGGTAGCTCGGCATTCCCGTCCGGTTCAGCCCCGGGGTCGACGCTCTGTCTCGCCATGACCGTCTGCCCGGGGGTTGGGAACGAGGCTGGGATGGGTCACCACGACCACGCGCACCACCATCACCACGGCGACCACCACGACCCCGGTGACACGGACGTGCCGCCCGTCCTGGACCTCGACGTCGCTGACGAGGAGCTGAGCCCCGACGAGCTGTCCAGGCGGTCACTGCTTCGCCGGGCCGGGCTGCTCGGCGCCGGACTGGCGGGCGGGACCGTTCTCGGCCACTCCGGCGCCGCCGCGGCGGCGCCCCTCGCCAAGGCGGGTGGCGACGTGCCGAGGCGTGGCTACCAGTGGCTCGCCGGCGACCACCACATCCACACCCAGTACAGCCCGGACGCGGTGTACCGGGTGATCGACCAGGTCCGGCACGCGAACGCGTACGGCCTCGACTGGATGGTGATCACCGACCACGGCAGCGAGCAGCACGCGAAGATCGGTGTGGAGAAGGTGAACCCCGACATCGTCGCCGCCCGGTCCGCCGTCCGCGACACCCTCGTCTTCCAGGGCCTGGAGTGGAACATTCCGGCGGCCGAGCACGGCACGGTGTTCGTGCACCCCGGCAGGAGAGAGGTCGGCGTCCTCAAGGAGTTCGAGAACTCCTTCGACGGGTCCGTGAAGGGCGCCGGCGCCAACACGCCAGCGAACGAGGCGCTCGCCATCGCCGGGGTGAACTTCCTCGCCGACGCCGTCAGGCGACGCAAGGTCACCGACGCCTTGTTCCTCGCCAACCACCCGGCCCGCAAGGGCCTCGACTCCCCGCACGAGATCCGTGCCTGGCGGGATGCGAACCCCCGCATCGCCGTGGGCATGGAGGGCGCGCCGGGTCACCAGGCCGCCGGCATCGCGAAGCCGAACGGTCCCGGCTCGGGTCGGGGCGCCTACGACAGCAGTCCAAGCGCGGACTCGTTCCCCGCCTATCCGCTGGAGAGCTACCGCACGTTCGGTGGCTACGACTGGATGACGGCAACGGTCGGCGGGCTGTGGGACAGCCTGCTCGCGGAGGGCAAGCCGTGGTGGATCAGCGCCAACTCCGACGCCCACTGGGTGTACACCGACACCGTGGCGCGCGGACCCGGCAGTGACTTCCCCGCCAACGGGTACTACGAGGACCCCGTGTACGGCGGTCAGCTCGGGCTGACCAACAGTGACTTCTGGCCCGGCTACTACAGCCGCACCCATGTCGGTGCGGCCGGCTTCGGCTACGCCGCGGTGATGGACGGCATCCGCGCCGGCCGCGTGTGGGTCGACCACGGCGGGCTCGTCAGCGGCCTCGACGTCCGGCTGCGGACCCGCAGTGGCCGTGACGACGTCACCCTGGGCGGGATGCTGCGGGTGCGCCGCGGCACGAAGGTCGACCTCGTCGTCACGATCGACCTGGCCAACGGCCCGAACTGGGCGCAGTTCGTGCCGACGCTCGCCCGGGTCGACGTCATCCAGGGCGACGTCACGGGAGAGGTGTCCGACCGCGATGCGTTCGCCGCACCGAAGACCAGGGTCGTGAAGTCCTTCGAGGTCGGTAGGTCGACCGGCACCGTACGGCTCACCTATCCGCTCGGCGAGGTCGGCACGCCGGTGTACGTCCGGTTGCGCGGCACCGACGGCAAGCGCACGGCCGTCGGCCTGCGCGGCGCCGCCGTCGACCCCACGGGACCGGCGATGGACGTGGTCGGCGACGCGGATCCGTGGCAGGACCTGTGGTTCTACACCAACCCGATGTGGGTGCTGCCCTCGTGACCGAGCCGGCACGAGCGTCGTCCACGGTGGTCGGCGTCGACGCCGGCACGCGAGGTCTCCGGGAGGCCGATCACCTGGTTCGCGACCTCGCGGACCGGCTCGGCCTCCCCGACGACACCCTCGCGTGCACGCACCTGATCCGCACCGAGGACGAACCGCACGTCGCACTCTCGTTCGGGCTGCCGCCGGACGCCGGCGACGCGACCGCCTGGACGACATGGAGCGACCTGGCCCGCGCCGACGGCGTCGGCGTCGCGGCGGGCGCGCGCCGCCTCGGCCCCGGCCACCGAAGCGACGCCGCCGCGGAGGCGGCGGCACGTCACGCGGCGGGGCGCAGCGGTCGGGCCGTGCTCTACGTCGGCGTCGCGACGCTGACCGGCACGGTCACCGTGGGCGACATGCTCGCCCGCACGGCGATCGACGCCATCTCCGTCCTCGCGCATCCGATCGAGCCGGTCGAGAGCGATCTCGTGGAGACGCGCGACCACGTACGGCCGGAGTGGCGCGATGGCGTGCTCACGTTGACCACCACCGCCGTGGCGAGGGACCGCTACGCGCCGTTCGAGATACCCGACCCCACTCCCTGCTGCGCCGACCACGACTGAGCCGTGCCCTGCTCCCGCCGCTGGCACGCCGGTCGGCGGAAGGGCAGACTTGGGCGATGCGACTGACGCCGCACGAACAGGAACGGCTGCTGATCCACGTCGCGGCGCGGCTCGCCGAGGAGCGCCGTGCCCGCGGGCTCCGGCTCAACCATCCCGAGGCGACCGCCGTGATCACCTCCTTCCTCCTCGAGGGCGCCCGCGACGGCAGGTCGGTGGCCGACCTGATGTCCGACGGGCGCACCGTGCTCGGCCGCGACGACGTCATGGACGGCGTACCCGAGATGCTCGACGAGGTGCAGGTGGAGGCCACCTTCCCCGACGGCACGAAGCTGATCACCGTGCATCGGCCGATCCCGTGACGGGCGGCCCGATTCCCGGGGAGGTGCTCGTCGGCACCGAGCCGATCCTGCTCAACGAGGGCCGGCCGACGGTGACGATGGTCGTGAACAACGCCGGTGACCGTCCCGTCCAGGTGGGCTCGCACTTCCACTTCGCGCAGGTCAACACCGCCCTGCTGTTCGACCGCGCCGCGGCCGCGGGGCACCGGCTCGACATCCCCGCGGGCACCGCCGTCAGGTTCGAGCCCGGCCTGAGCCGGGAGGTGACCCTGGTGCCGCTCGCCGGGCGGCGGCACGTACCTAGCCTGCAGGTCGACCGCGGCGAGGAGCCCGCCGATGAGTCATGAACTCGACCGTGAGCGGTACGCGACGCTGTACGGGCCCACGACGGGCGACCGGATCAGGCTTGCCGACACCGACCTGCTGATCGAGGTCGAGGACGACCTCGCCCGCGGTCCCGTACCGGGCGACGAGGTCGTGTTCGGTGGCGGCAAGGTGATCCGCGAGTCGATGGGACAGGCCACGGCGACCCGCGCGGAGGGGGCGCCCGACCTGGTGATCACCGGCGCGATCGTGCTCGACCACTGGGGCGTGGTCAAGGCCGACGTCGGCGTCCGCGACGGTCGCATCGTCGCGCTCGGCAAGGCGGGCAACCCCGACACGATGTCCGGCGTCCACCCCGACCTCGTCATCGGCCCGTCCACCGAGATCCTGGCCGGCAACGGCAAGATTCTCACCGCGGGTGCGGTCGACTGCCACGTCCACCTGATCTGCCCTCAGCTGGTCGACGAGGCGCTCGGCGCCGGCGTCACCACACTCGTCGGCGGCGGTACGGGCCCCGCCGAAGGCACCAGGGCGACGACCGTCACGCCGGGCGCCTGGCACCTCGCGCGCATGCTCGAGGCCATGGACGCGCTGCCGGTCAACGTAGCGTTGCTCGGCAAGGGCAACACGGTGTCCGCGGCCGCCATGTGGGAGCAGCTGCACGCCGGTGCCGCGGGGTTCAAGCTGCACGAGGACTGGGGCTCGACACCGGCGGCGATCGACGCCTGTCTTCGCGTCTGTGACGCCGCGGGCGTCCAGGCAGCGCTGCACAGCGACACCCTCAACGAGGCGGGCTTCGTCGAGAGCACCCTCGCGGCGATCGCCGGCCGCACGATCCACGCGTACCACACGGAGGGCGCGGGTGGCGGCCACGCACCCGACATCATCACCGTCGCGTCGCAGCCGAACGTGCTGCCGTCCTCGACGAACCCGACCCGGCCGCACACGGTGAACACCCTGGACGAGCATCTCGACATGCTGATGGTGTGCCATCACCTCAACCCCGCGGTCCCCGAGGACCTCGCGTTCGCCGAGAGCCGCATCCGCCCGTCCACCATCGCGGCCGAGGACGTCCTGCACGACGTCGGCGCGATCTCGATGATCGGCTCGGACTCCCAGGCGATGGGACGCATCGGCGAGGTCGTGATCCGTACGTGGCAGACCGCGCACGCCATGAAGGTCCGACGCGGCTCGCTGCCGGGAGACGACGCCGCCGACAACCACAGGGCCAGGCGCTACGTCGCGAAGTACACGATCTGTCCCGCCGTCGCGCACGGGCTGCAGGACGAGATCGGCTCCGTCGAGGCCGGCAAGCTCGCCGACCTCGTGCTGTGGGAGCCGGCGTTCTTCGGGATCCGTCCACATGTCGTGCTCAAGGGCGGCATGGCCGCGTGGGCGGCGATGGGTGACGCGAACGCGTCGATCCCGACACCGCAACCCGTGCTTCCGCGCCCGATGTGGGGAGCGACGCCGACCGTCGCGGCGCGCACCTCGGTGTCGTTCGTCGCACCCGCGGCGATCGAGGCCGGCCTGCCGGAACGTCTCGGGCTTGCCAGGCGTCTCGCTCCGGTCACCGACGTCCGTCGGGTGACGAAGGCCGACCTGCCGGAGAACGTCGCGCTGCCGCGGATCGAGGTCGAGCCCGACACGTTCACCGTCCGCATCGACGGCGACGTCGTCGAACCCGCGCCGGCCGCCGAGCTGCCGATGGCGCAGCGCTACTTCCTCTTCTGACCATGGACGCATCCGCCGTCGCGCTGCTGATGCTCGCGGACTCGCGGCTGCCCTCGGGCGGACACGCCCATTCGGGCGGCGTCGAGCCCGCGATGACGACCGGGACCGTGCGCGACCTCGACGACCTGGACGTGTTCCTCCGCGGACGGCTGCGCACTGTCGGAACGGTCTCCGCCGCCGTCGCGGCGGCGACCTGCCACCGGTTACCGCGGCTCGCGTCCGACGAGCTGTGGCGGCGTCTCGACGCCGAGACCGACGCCCGTACGGCCTCTCCCGCGCAGCGTGCCGCGTCTCGTCACCAGGGACGTGCGCTGCTGCGGACGGGATGCGTGGCGTGGCCCGCACGGTCGCTCACGTCGCTGGCCGCGTACGCGGCGGACCCGCATCACGCCGTCGTCCTCGGCGCGGTTGGCGCGGCGGCCGGGTGCCCACCGGCCGGGGTCGCGCGCGTCGCGGCGTACCTGGCGGTGTCGGGCCCGGCCTCGGCCGCACTCCGGCTGCGTGGCCTCGATCCGCTCGCCGTCCAGGCCCTGCTCGCCACACTCGCGGGACCGATCGAGAACGTCGCGGCGGCGGTCGCGGCCGCCGCGGCAGCGCCGCTCGACGACCTGCCCTGTCCCACCGCCCCGCGGCTCGACCTGCTCGCGGAGATCCATCGCTGCACGGAGGTGCGTCTCTTTGCTTCCTGACCACGACCACGGCCACGGCCACGGCCACGGAGCCCGACCAACCGGCCGCGCCCACGGGCCGGGCGCTGCGCATCGGCATCGGCGGACCCGTCGGCAGCGGCAAGACCGCGCTGGTCGCGGCGCTGTGCCGCACGCTCGGCCCGACGTTCTCGCTCGCCGTCGTGACCAACGACATCTACACGACCGAGGACGCCGACTTCCTGCGCGCCGCCGGGGTCCTCGACCCCGACCGGATCACGGCCGTCGAGACCGGCTGCTGCCCGCACACCGCGATCAGGGACGACATCTCCGCCAACCTGGACGCGATCGAGGCGCTGGAGGCGCGGTTCCCCGGACTCGACCTCGTCCTCGTCGAGAGCGGCGGCGACAACCTCACCGCGACGTTCAGCTACGGGCTCGTCGACCGGCAGATCTTCGTCCTCGACGTCTCGGGCGGCGACAAGGTGCCGCGCAAGGGCGGCCCGGGCGTGACCCGTGCCGACCTGCTCGTCGTCAACAAGACCGACCTCGCCGCGCTGGTGGGCGCCGACCTCGGCGTGATGACCCGCGACGCCGCGGCCATGCGCGGCGAGCTGCCCACGATGCTCCTCTCGTTGCGCGAGCGGCCGGACGCCGACGACGTCGCGGCCTGGGTGTCCGGCCTCGTCCTGGACCGGACCGCGACGGCGTCGTGAGAGCGCGCGCGGTCGTACGGGCCGAGGCGGACGCGGAGGGGCACACGCGACTCACCGCGCTCCACTCCGAGCCGCCGCTCGTGCTCCGACCGACCCGCGACGCCGTCTACGTCGCCGCCGGCGCCGCCGGCCCGATCGGCGGCGACGACCTCGAGCTGTCCGTGACGGTCGGCGAGGGCACGCTGCTCCACGTCCGCACGGTCGCCGCCACCGTCGCCCTGCCCGGTGCCGGGGAGTCGTCGATGACGTGGCGCCTGCACGTCGCCGCCGGTGCGCGTCTTGTGGTCGCACCCGAACCGACGGTCGTCGCCACCGGCGCACGCCACTGCACGCGCATCGAGGCCGACGTCGACGCCACCGGCTTCCTGACGGTGCGCGAGGAGGTTCAGCTCGGCCGGTACGGCGAGCCCGGCGGCGTCCACCGCGGCCGGATCCGCGTCGACGTCGCGGGCACCCCGCTGCTGCGGCACGAGCTGACGCTGGACGGCACCGATCCCGTGACGGTGGGACGTGCCTCGGCGATCGGCGCCCGTGCGTACGGCTCGCTGCTCACCATCGACCCGACGTGGACGGACGAGCGACGCCGCAAGGCCGCTCTCGCGGAACCCGGCCTCGCCGTCCTGCCGCTCGCCGGCCCCGGCGTCCTCGTCACGGCACTCGACGCGGACGCCCGCCTGCTGCGCGACCGGCTCGACAGGTTCGCGTGCCGCGACCCGGGCAGAGCGCAGCCACCGGCACCCTGAGCTTCTCGATCTTGCTCCGTCACGGTACGACAAGTATCATGCATTATGCGTGATACAGACGGTGCCCGCCTCGATCAAGGGAGATTCGGTCCATGCCACCTGCGGTGCTGAGAGCGTCCTGGTTCGTCGCGGAGGACCCGGAGGTGACTCGACCGGAGATCGAAGAGTTCCACCGCGACGTCCAGGTCCTTCCGGGCGTGGCGGCGTCGGCGGTCTACCGACTGAACGCGGGTGGCCCTGGGATGCAGGCGTTCGCGCAGCGCCTCCAGCGCCTCGAGCACGGGGCGGAGCTGGGCGCAGCGACGTGGGTCGCGCTCACCGAGTTCGGCTCGCTGGACGAGGCGTTGGATGCCGAGGCGAAGATCCGCGGGTTTCCGGCGGAGAGCGAGGATGGTCGCCTGCGGCACCACACGCGCGCCTTGTACACGACCATCACCGATGTTCCGGGGAACAGTCGTCGCGACGACCTCGGCTTCGCGCCGGCCGTCCAGTTCGGCACGTTCGACATGGATTCCGTCGACGCCGAGTGGATGCTCAGCGACTGGTACCAGCACAACCGTATTCCGCGCTTCCTGGGTATGCCGAGCGGTATCCGCTTCCGCCGCTTCGTCTCGATATCGGGCCCTGCCAAGTACGCCGTGCTGTACGAGTTCCCCTCGCTGGACGCGCGCATGAACGAGTTCGAGGTCCCGGTCGAGGCGCACGAGCTCGATGCGAGCAGCCCCTCCCAGCCCGTCCTGTCACGAACCGTGCACCTGTCCGCGTCGCCCGGCATCGGAAGCCTGGAATTCTCCGTCTGACCGATTCGACTCCGGCTCGCAGGAGGTGCACGATGCGGCGCAGTGACGAACGGATCATGGTCACCCATTCCGGGAGTCTGCCGAGATCCCAGGATCTGGCGCGGCTCTACGGCGCGCGATCTCGCGGTGAGGACGTCTCGGAGACCGAGCTCGAGGAGCTCGGGAGACAGGCGCAGCACGCCAGCGTGCGACGCCAGCTCGCGGTAGGCGTCGACATCGGCAACGACGGCGAGGCGCGGCGGGAGAGCTACTTCACGTTCGTCCAGAACCGGCTCTCCGGGTTCGGCGGGAGTTGGGAGCGACCGCCCACGGCCGACGCGGACCGCTACCCGCTCTACGCGCGCGCGTACCGACGTTTCATCGGGGCGATCGAGGGTGTCACGAACATCACCGGCGTGCCGATGGCCGTCGGTCCCGTGCGGCATGTGACGAGCCGCCCGATCGAGGACGAGTGTGCCCAGTTGCGCGCATGTCTCGACGGCGCCACGGAGGGGGCGTTCACCGAGGCCTTCATGACCGCGCCGTCACCGGGGATCGTGGTCGCTGCCATGAAGAACGCCCACTACGCGAGTGACATGGAGTACCTCGCGGCCGTCGGTGCCGCGATGCGCGTGGAGTACGAGACCATCGTGGACAACGGCTTCGTGCTGCAGCTGGACTGTCCTGACCTCGCTCTCGAACGTCACCGCACGTACAAGGACCGGAGCCTGTCCGAGTTCCTGGCGTTCGCCTCGTCGGTCGTGCGGACGATCAACGAGGCGATCGAGAACATCCCCAGGGACCGGGTGCGCATGCACGTGTGCTGGGGAAACTACGAGGGCCCGCACGACTGCGATCTGGAGCTCGAGGCGATCGTCCCGGTGTTGCGCGAGGCCGACGTCGGAGGTTTCGTCCTGCCGTTCGCGAACCCACGTCACGCACACGAGCACAAGGTGCTGTCCGACTGGAAACCCGACGACGACCAGATCGTCGTCGCCGGGGTCATCGACACCCAGACCAACTACGTGGAGCATCCCGAAGGCGTCGCCGACCGCCTGGTGCGGATCGCCGAGTCTCTCGGTGACCCGACCCGCGTGCTCGCGGGCACCGACTGCGGGTTCGAGTCCGCCGCCGGAGGAGGTCGGGTCGCCGACGACGTCGTGTGGGCGAAGCTCAGCGCGCTCAGCGACGGTGCGCGAATCGCCAGCACGCGCCTGTTCGGATAGACCACGCCCAACCGGCGGGAGCCTGTCGACACCTCCCGAGAGGATTCCGTCGATGACCACACCGAGAAGCACAGGACAGACGACCACGAGGTTGGTGTACACGCGGCTCCTGCCGATTCTCTTCCTCGGCCAGCTGCTCGTCTGTATCGACCGGACGAACATCTCCTTCGCCGCACTCCAGATGAACGACGATCTCGGCGTCAGCGCCGAGATGTTCGGCCTGGCGGCCGGGATCTTCTTCCTTGGCTACGCTCTGGCGGAGGTGCCGAGCAACCTGCTCCTCCAGCGAGTCGGCGCCCGGCGCTGGCTCGGGACACTCGTGCTCGCCTGGGGTCTGGTCACCGTCGTCCAGGCGTTCGTGCCCAACCCGGTGACGTTCGTGCTGCTCCGGTTCCTGCTCGGGCTGACCGAGGGCGGCTTCCTCCCGGGCGTGTTCTTGTTCCTCACCTATTGGCTTCCGGCGGACAGTCGCGCTCGGGCCGCCATCGTCATCACCGCCGCAACCCCGATCGCCGCGGTCATCGGCGGCCCGCTCGCCGGACTGCTGATGCACCTGGAGGTCGCCGGGCTCGCCGGCTGGCAATGGCTCTTCCTCGTCGAAGGCATCGCTCCGGTGGCCCTGGCGCTGGTGTGGTTCCGTGTCGTCCCCTCCAGCCCGGCAGCGGCCCGATGGCTTCCCCAGGTCAACCGCGACAGTCTGCTGGAGCGGTTGGCGGCAGAACGCGACGTCGCCGCGCGGGAGTCACACGGGCTCAGCGACCTCGTCGAGGCGCTACGGCAGAAGACCGTGTGGGTGTACAGCCTGGCCTACTTCGTGCTCCTGCTCGGGTACTACGGCATCTTCCTGTGGCTGCCACAGATCATCGAGGCCGGCTTCAGCGGCATCAGCACGCTCCACAACGGCCTTCTCTCGGCCGTTCCGTTCATCGTCGGTCTCGCCGCGCTCGCCTTCTTCGGACGTACCGCTTCTCGAACGGGTGACCGCCGATGGCACCTCATCACGTTCGGCCTCGTCTCGGGAGCAGCGCTCGTCCTGGGCGTACTGATCGACGTGCCGATCCTCGCGTTCGTCGCCACCTGCGTCGCCATGGGATGCGGCACCGCCTACATCGGGCTCTTCTGGGCATCGCCGATGGCGATCCTCTCGGGCTCGGCAGCGGCGGTCGGATTCGCGCTGGTGAACGGGATCGGCAACCTCGGCAGCTTCCTCGGACCGTACTTCGCGGGTCTCCTCAGGGGCGCCTCGGGCAGCTTCACCCTGACGACGCTCATGTTCGCGGCATTCCTGTTCGCGTCGGCCGTGGTCCCGCTGACCTTCAGGAGGCTCTTCCCGAATCTGCTGCGCCTCCAGGAGAGTGTGGAGACCCTTCGGACCGAGCGGACGAAGCCCTAACCATCCCGCGCGGTCATGACCCACGCCGTCGCCGCCCCGGGATCGACGACGACCCGAGCGACCACCCACACGCTGCGGACGGCATTGACTTAGGGTAGCCTTACTCGATAGTGGAACGCATGGAGCAGCTGTCGGCGCGGCTCGCCGCGGCCACCCGCGAGGTGCATGCGCGCGCCGAGAGCTCTGCGTTCATCACCGAGTTGCTGGCCGGGCGGCTGCCCGCGTCCGCGTACGCCGGCATGCTCGCGCAGCACTACTACATCTATGCGGCCCTGGAGCGCACCGCGGACCAGCTGCGCTCGCATCCGGTCGCCGGACAGTTCGTCTTCGACGACCTCGCCAGGTTGCCCGCACTCGACGTCGACCTGCCCTGGCTGCTCGGGCACGACTGGCGCCTCGAGCACGCGCCCACGGTCGGCACCCAGGCCTATGCGGACCGGATCGTCGACGCGTGCACCCGGTGGCCGACGGCGTTCATCGCGCACCACTACACCCGCTACATCGGCGACCTCTCGGGCGGCAGGATCATCAAGACCCTGGTCAGCCGCACGTACGGCTTCGCCGAGGACGGCGTACGGTTCTACAGCTTCTCCGGCATCGCCAAGCCCAAGCGGTTCAAGGACGCCTACCGGCGGCGGCTCGACGCCATCGACCTCACCGACGCCGAATGCGACGAGCTGACCGACGAGGCGATCACGGCGTTCCGGCACAACATCACGGTCTTCGAGGAGCTCGAGCAGTGCCTACCCCGGCAACGCGACGACGTGATCGGCCGCGGTCACCGCACCGCATCGAGACGTTCCGACGGACGGCCGGGACGATGAGGGCTCTCGTCTTCCACGGTCGCGGTGACCTGCGGCTGGAGGACCGGTCGGTGCCGACACCCGCGGCGGGTGAGCTGCTGCTCGAGGTGCACGCTGTCGGGGTCTGCGGCACCGACGCGCACGAGTTCGCCTCCGGTCCGCACCTGGTCCCCCTCGCCTCGCGACACGAGGTGACCGGGCACGTCGGCCCGTTGATCCCCGGCCACGAGCTGACCGGTCGGGTCGTCGACGCCGGAGCCGGGGTCGTGGGTTTCCGCGCCGGCACCGTGGTCGCGTGCGGCGCCGGCATCAGCTGTGGCACCTGCGACCGGTGCCTGGCCGGGCGCACGAACCTGTGTCGGCGGTACGCGACGGTCGGTCTGCAGCGCCACGGCGGACTCGCGCAGTACTGCGCCGTCCCTGCAGAGATCTGCCTCGACGCCGACGGGTACGGCCTGTCGGAGGATCTCGCCGCGCTGGCACAACCGATGTCGATCGCCGTGCACGCCTTCCGTCGCGGCCAAGCGCGCCCAGACGTCCCCGTGGCCGTGGTCGGTGTCGGTGGCATCGGCGCGTTCCTGACCTTCACCGCCGCGGAGCGCGGCGAGGTCACGGTCGTCGACCTCGACCCCGGCCGGCTGGACGTGGCCTCCGGGCTCGGCGCCACCACGGTCTGCCGTCCCGGCGAGAGCGCGGCGCTCGGCCCGGTGTTCCCCGTGGTCTTCGAGGTCACCGGCACCGCCGGCGGACTCACCACCGCGCTCGACCTGCTCGCGCCGGGAGGGCGGCTCGTCCTGGTGGGGCTGCACGACACACACCGTCCGGTCGATCTCACCCGAGCATCGCTTCGCGAGCTCGAGCTCGTGGGCACCAACGCGCACGTGGTGACAGCCGACCTGCCGGAGTCGTTGCGCCTGCTGGGCACCCGGCGCACGTCGTGGGCCGACATCGCGCCAACGGCACTCAGCCTCGACAGAGTCGTCGACGACGCACTGCGACCGATGATCGACGGCGGCAGCCGCGTGATCAAGGCACTCGTCGACCCGTGGGCCGACGCCCCGGCGCGACGAGACTGGCGACGGAGTGATCAACCGGGCGTGGGCGGCGTTCCCAGACGCGCGGCGGACCAGTCGTCGGGGAAGAAGAACGCGTTCGACGTCGGCGGTGTCGGGCTCTGCACCTCGAGCCAGCGGACGGGTTCCGTGCCCTCGTTGACGAAGCCGTGCGTGGAGTTCACGCCCGTCCACACGATGTCGCCGGCACGCACGCACACTCGCTCGCCGTCGAGCGTGCCGATCGCCTCACCCGCCAGCAGGAAGTAGATCTCCTCGAACGGGTGGTAGTGCTCGCTCGCGGCCCTGCCCTTCGTGGCGCCCTGCGCGAACTCCACCATGAACAGCGTGTGATGCTGCGCGCCGAGGAGCCGGTCGACCAGCATCCGCACCGAGATGTTGCGGATGTTCGGTCCGTGGTACCCGGGCATGGACAACGGCCCGTACGGCGCCATGTCGTCGTCGCGGAAGCGACCGACATGCCTGTGCCGGGGATCGGTCTCGCTCGGAGGTCCCGCCATCGCGGGGAACCCGTGACCGTCCGCGAGCACCGTCCCGGTGGAGTGGGCGGTGGCCAGGGGCTGAGGGGCACGCACCTCCAGCCACCGCACCGGTCCTGAGCCGTCGCCTCGCCACGCGTGCGTGGTGGCCACCGGCGCGAAGCCGTAGTCGCCCGGCCCCACCTCATACGCCGACTCGCCCACACACACGGTCGCCGAGCCTGCCAACACGTAGAACGACTCCTCGAACGCGTGGAAGTGCGCGGGGAGCGTCGCGTCCGCGGGCAGCTCGCACAGCCGTATCTCCAGGTGGACCGAGGAGTCGCGCGCTCCTACCAGCGGCAGCACGCGTAACCCGGCGCCGGCGAACGGCGGTTCCGGCTCCCGCCACTCCTCGTCCGTCGACGTGCGCACGACATGTGGCATTGCGTCTCCCCTTCCGCTCTTCCCTCACACCGACAGCCGGCGGCCGCGCGCCGAGGAGAACAGCCCCACGACACCGCGCCTGGCGTACAACGCGAACAGCACGAGCAGCAGCCCGAGCACGACTCGGTTGGACTCGACGGGTATCTCCCAGCCGAACGGGTGGAACCCCGCCAATGCGGTTCGCAGCCACTGCTCGAGCAACACGACGATGCCCGCGCCGATCAACGGGCCCTGCCACGTACCGAGCCCACCGATCACGCAGATGAGCACGATGTCGAGCGAGGTGCTCAGGCTGAACGTGCCCACCGGTTCGATGTAGCCGGTCTGGAACGCGTACAGTCCCCCGGCCACCCCGGCGACCGCCCCACCGAGGAGCAGAGCGCCCAACTTCACGGTCGTCGTGCGCACGCCGAGGACGGCCGCGGCGTCCTCGTCCTCGCGTATCGCACGTAACGCGTAGCCGAGGTTCGAGTGCTGCACGACGAACGCGAGAGCGGTGGCGACGACGACGAGGGCGAGGAACGCGTAGAAGAAGAGAGCGGCGATCGGCCGGGTACCGGTCACGGGCGCGGTCGTGTAGAGCCCGTTGGCACCGCGCGTGATGCTCAGGTTGGCCGCGGCCGACAGCATGAGGAACGTGATGACCAGCGTGAAGATGGCGAAGTAGTGGCCACGTAGTCGCAGGGTCGCCAGGCCCACGGGCAACGCGAGGATCGCGGCGACCAGGCCGGCGATCGGCAGCGTCGTCCAGACGCTCCAGCCGAGCTGGTTGTCGAGGATCGCGGAGGTGTAGACGCCCGTACCGAAGAACACGACCATGCCGAAGTTGAGGTATCCCCCGAACCCGCCGAGCAGGTTCCAGCCCTGTGCGACGGCCGCGAACATGAGGACCGTGGTGAGGGTCGTCACCACCCCCAGCTTCAGCGTGTACGCCATGGGCGTGAGTGATGCGAAGGCGACGAGCGCGACGGTCGGTCCGACCCACCGGGGCAGCCGACGCGTCCGCTTCCTGGTCGACCGGGCGACGTGCGCGCCCGAGGCCCCGCTCGGCTCTTCCTCCTGCACGGTCATCGCCGCCTCACATCGCCCGCACTGCTCTACCGCGCAGCCCCTCGCGGCGCACGATCAAGGCGAGGGCGAGCAGCGCATACACCGCGAGATAGACGTACCGGAAGGGCAGCAGCGCACCCATCAACGCTTCGGCGATGCCGAGCACGAGGCCGGCCAGCAGGGTGTTCCACACGCTGCCCAGGCCGCCGATGATCACGACGAGGAATGCCCAGGCCAGCCACCGCACGTGACCCTGCGGGCTGAACGGCACGCTGTAGGCGAGCACCACCCCACCGAACCCGGCGAGCGCGACGCCTCCCACGAACACCCATGCCGACAACCGGCGGACACGTATCCCGAGCATCGAGGCGACGTCGCGGTTCTGCGCCAGGCCCCGCATCGCCGTCCCCGTCAGCGTACGGGTGAGGAACAGATGCAGGCCGATCATCAGGACGAGCGTGAGGACGGCACCCACCAGACGTGCGACCGGCACGTTGACCGGCCCGAGGTGGATCACGTCGGACAGGTAACCGAGCGGCACGGTGTAGGTGTCGGTGCTGAAGCGCAGGATCGCGACGCTCTCCACGATCACCATCAGACCGAAGAACACGAGGAGCACGGTGAGGTCGGCCTCACGCGTGAGGCGCCGAACGACGGTGCGCTCGATGCCCGCACCCAAGGCGACGAACAGGCCCACGACGAGCACCACGGTCACGAGCGGGTCGACGTTCCACCCACTCACGAACTGCCAGGCGAGGAGGGACCCCAGGACGAGCAGCGCGCTGTGCGCGATGTTGACGACGCCAAGGATGCCGAGCACCAGGCTGAGCCCGACCGCGACGGCCGCATAGATCATGCCGAGCAGCAGGCCGGTCACCATCGCCTGCGCAAGGGTGCTCACGAGGCCCTCCCCCCGGTCGCGTCGAGCTGGAGCCAGCTCTTGATCAGCTGATCCAACCGGTCACCGAACTGCGCGCGCTCGCCGTCGAGATGGTTGCGCCCGTAGGCGAGCGTGTAGACGTAGTCGGCGAGCTCGACGGCTGCCTGGACGTTCTGCTCGACGAGCAGGACGGTGCGCCCCTCACGCTTGATCCGTCCCAGCTCGTCGTACACGGTGTCGACGAGGACGGGCGACAGGCCGACCGAAGGCTCGTCGATCAGGATCACCGCGGGATCCAGCACGAGGGTGCGGCCGAACTCGAGGAGGCGCGCCTGACCTCCGGAGAGGCTGCCCGCAGGTTTGTCGCGCACCTGGCGCAGCGTCGGGTACCGGTCGAACATCGCATCCACGGCCGCGGTCAGCGCCGATCGTCGCCTGCGCAGGTGCCATGCACCGAGCCTGAGGTTGTCCAGCACGGTCAGCTGGGGGAAGACCGAGCGGCCCTGAGGCAGCAAGGCCATGCCGAGCGCCGTGCGCGCGTCGACGGGGACTCGCGTCACGTCGGCACCGGCGAGAGTGATCCTTCCGGTGCGCGGCTGCAGGAAACCGTAGAGCACGCGTAGCGCCGTGGACTTGCCCGACCCGTTCGGCCCGAGCACCGCCGTCACCTGGCCCGTGCGTGCCCACAGGGACACGTCGTCCAGCACGATGTCGTGGCTCAGGTAGCCGGCCGTCACATGCTCCATGACCAGTCCGGCCGTGGCGGAGCCCACTGCCGTCTGCGCAGCGTCGGGCGTCATGATGCCTTCCGTGACGTGCCGCGGGTACCCAGGTACGCCGTGATGACCTTGGCGTCGTCGGAGACAACGGCCGGAGTGCCCTGGCAGATGACCGCGCCGTCGCCCAGGCAGGTCACCTCGTCGGAGAGCCGCATCAGGTCGGGGATCTCGTGGCTCACGACCACGAACGACGTGCGCTGCCTGTTCCGCTCGCGGATGCGCTCGTGCATCACCTGCTTGAGACTGGGATGCACGCCCGCGAACGGCTCGTCCATGAGCACCGTGCTCGGCTCGGTCATCAGGGCCCGCACGAACTCGAGCAGCTTCTGTTGTCCGCCGGACAGCTCGCTCGCCGGTGTGTCGCGATGTGCGGTGAGCCCCACGAACTCGAGCAGCTCCTCGGCCCTGCGATGCAACACGCGGCGCGGCTCCCGGTGGTGCAGGGTCGGGACGAGCAGGTTCTCGAATGCGGTGACGGTGGTGAACACCCGTGCCGTCTGGAAGGTACGAGTGACGCCGTGGCGGACGAACTCCCTGCTCGAGCGTCCGGCCAGCTCTGTTCCGCCGACGAGGATCGACCCGCCATCGGGCCGGAGCGCCCCGTTGAGCAGGTTGAGCGTCGTGGTCTTGCCTGATCCGTTCGGCCCGATCAGCCCGACGATCGTGCCCGGGGGTACGCGAAGCGAGACATCACGCACGACGTGCTGACCGCCGAAGGACTTGTTCAGCCCGGTGGCGACGACGCCGGATGCCATGTCGGCCTCCCCTGGCTGATGGCTCACCTCGACGGGACGACCGCTCGACCGGTGGCATCGCGCTTCGGCCAGATCACCTCGTTGTGGTCCTTCTGGTACTGGACGAGCAGCGCACCGAACTTGATCGTGCCGTCGGAGTTGTACCTGATGTTCCCGACCGCCGTCCGGAACGTCTTGCCCTCCATGTAGTCGCGGATCTTCTGCTGGTCGAGCGTCTTCGCACCGTTCACGGCCTGCTGCATCACCTGGAGGATGGCGAGCGCCACGGCGCCGTAGGCCGGCATCTCCTCGTAGTCGAACTTCTTCTCGAGCATCGAGAACAGTTCCTTCTGCATCGGGTATCCCTGGGTGGGCCACGCCGTCGTCGTCGCCATGACTCCGCTGCCCGCCGCACCCAAGTCGCCCCACGTCGGCAGCGTCGTGACCTGGGAGCCGCACGAGCAGTAGAAGCGCGGCCGGAAGTCCTGCTCGTGAGCGGTCTTCGCCAGGAGTGCCGCATCGTCGGGCAGGCTCAGCTGGATGAACGCGTCCGGCTTCTTCGCCTTCGCCCGCTGGATCAGGCCGTTGACATCGGACGCCGTCTGCTCGTACTCCTCGTCGAAGACGACCTTGATGCCCAGCTGCTTGGCGTAGTTCAGCACCCCGTCCTTGCCGTCGTAGCCCGAACGTACGGCGAGCGGGAACGGGTTCTGTGCCGTGACGATGGCCAGCGTCTTCGGCCGTTGGCTCGACGGAAGCGACTTGAAGTACTCGAACAGCGGCAACGCATACTGCGTGTCCTGGTACGGGTAGCTGTTCACGATCAGCTTGTTCCTCGCGTGCAGCTCCTGGCTGACGAACCCGCCGTTCCACAGGACCTTGCCGGCACGTTCGGTGATCGGCACGATCGCTCCCCCGACGGCTGTCGCATAAGGCGCGAGCAGCAGATCGGCGTTGTCCTCGTTGATGAGTTTCTGGTAGAGCTGCTGCGCGGTGGTGGGGTTGCTCTCGTCGTCGTAGATGACGAGCTTCACCTTGCGTCCGAGCAGACCGCCATGCTTGTTGACGTCAGCGACCCAGAAGTCGTATGCGGCTCGGTAGGCGGCCGACGACGTGGCGTACACGCCGGAGAGTCCGAGCGTCCCGCCGACGACGATCGGTGTGTTCTTGTCGCCGGCGCCCTCATCGTCCTCACCCGTGGCGCATGCCGAGATCAGGAGGCCGAGTACGAGCAGCAACGCTGCGGTCAGGTGCACGTTTCTTCTCGGTCGCATGCCTACGGCCGCTCCTTTGCGTGCCACCCCTGTCGGTCAGTCCGGCGGGCTGATACGCCCTCGGCGATCGGCGGCCGCACCTGCTGTTGCTGCAACGGTTGCGGCAACATGCCTTCAACGAGATGACGGGGCGGCAGTCGATCGATCATCGGATCAGGGGTCTGGAAAGTGGCTTAGCCAGTTTGACACCCGCCCGGAGACTCGTCAACGGGTCAACAGGAAGGCGCACCCCTGCACACGGTCCGCCGCCCAGACCTGCGCGCTTGGACTACTTCCTGGCCCGACGGCGACCCCGGGCCTTACTCCGGAGCCGCGCGTCGACGTGACGGTGCATCGTCTCGTGATGACGCAGCACCGCCTGCTCGACCGCCACGACATCCCGCATGGCGACAGCCTCGAGGATGGGCTCGTGCAGCGCGAGGAGATCTTCGCCACCGGCCTCGCGAAGCCAGTCCGGTTCAGCCTGCGTCTTGACCCAGTGCTCGTACTCGAAGGACAGGATCGACGTGTGCACGCTCTCGTACATGGCCGTGAGGTACGGATTCCTGGCCGCGCCGACGATCGCCGCGTGGAAGACGGTGTCCGCCGCGATCCAGGCCGAGGTGTTGCCCGCGGCGTCGGCCAGGCGGCCCAGAGCGGCCCGGATCGTGGCCAGCTCCTTCTTGGTCACCGGCGGCGCCCGTCTGGCCGCCTCCTGGACGCCGACCGTCTCGAGCCACAGCCGCAGTTGCATGAGATCGTGGATGGACTTGTGATCCTCGGCGAGCATGAGACTCATCGATGCGGTGACCATCGTCGCCGGCCTGCGCAGGACGTACGCTCCGGACCCGCGTCGAATCTCGACCATCCCCATCAACGACAACGTGCGCAGTGCCTGACTGACCGTCGGGCGGCTCGTGTCGAACCTGATGGCGAGCTCACGCTCCGACGGGAGACGCGATCCCTCGGGGAGATCCTCGCGCACGATGAACTGCCGGATCTGCTCGGAGACCGCGTCGGACAGTCGCGTGACAGACGCGGCGCCGACACCGGTCATGTCGACGGCCCGACTCGGCTTCTGCTGGGTCAACTCGCGAATCCCCCTCCGGTACGTCGCTTCGCGCCACTCCTCGCTACGAGGATAGTGCCTTGACAGCCGCGCGGACCGCGGTGATGATGAAGTGGCTTAGCCAATTAGCCACCGGTTAGGACTCCTCTATTCCTCCCCCGGTCACACCTCCCTCGGCCGCCGACGGCGCCCACGATCCGCGGCGGGTCGCCATCGGGATCCGCCTGCGCGCGGTACGCATGGTCGCGAAGCAGGGGTTCGGCTACCTGGGTCAGGCACTGTCGTCGGCCGAGCAGTTCGCCGCACTCTACGCCGCCGTGCTGCGGCCGGGAGTGGACCGCGTGGTCTGCTCGCCGGGACACTACGTCGTCGCCGCCTTCGCGGCCGCCGTGGAGATCGGCCTCGCCGACGAGGAGACGCTCGCGACGTACGGTGAGAACGGATCATCCGTCGAAGCCATCGGCTCGGAGCGGACAAAGGTGCTCGACCACACCTGCGGGTCGCTCGGCCAGGGACTGTCGGCGGCCGCGGGCTTCGCGTTGTCGGATCGGCTCACGGGAGCGACGGAGCGGCGCACGTTCGCGTTCGTGAGCGACGGTGAGCTGGAGGAGGGACAGCTCTGGGAGGCCGCGATGTTCGCCGGCCACCACCGCCTCGGTCGCATCACTGTGCTGCTCGACGCGAACAACTCGCAGGTCGACGGCCCGGTCGACACCATCACCACCCTCGAACCCATCGCCGACAAGTGGACCTCGTTCGGCTGGGACGCCGTCGAGGTCGACGGGCACGATGTCGCCGCCGTGATCCGGGCACTCGAGGCCGCGGTCGACGCCGCCCGTCCGCACGTCATCGTCTGCCGGACGTCGACGAGACACGGCCTGCGTTGCCTGCCGCCGGACGCCGACGGCCACTTCGTCAAGTTGCCCGGCGAGCTCGCCACGCGCGCGGTCGCAGAGCTCACCACGGAGCTGGAGCGGACATGAGCAGCGCACTCGAGGCTCCGTACCGCACCATGCTCAAACCGTATGGCCGGGCACTGGTCGAGGTCGCGAAGGAGCGCGACGAGATCGTCTGCCTGAGTGGTGACCTCACCCGCCAGTGCGAGGTCGATCTCTTCCAGGACGAGCTGCCCGACCGGTTCGTGCAGGCCGGCATGGCGGAGGCGAACATGATGGGCGTCGCCGCCGCGTTGGCTCGCTCGGGACACCTGCCCTTCGTGCACACCTTCGGCGTCTTCGCGACCCGTCGGGCGTACGACCAGGTCGCCAACGCGATCGCGTACCCACGCCTGCCGGTGCGGATCGTCGGGTTCATGCCGGGTGTCTCGAGTCCCGGCGGGCCGAGCCACCAGGCCATCGACGACGTCGCGCTGATGCGTGCGTTACCGGGCATGACCGTCATCGACGTCGCCGACGCCGTCGAGACACGGCAGGTCGTCCGCGCCGTCGTCGACCTCCCGGGTCCGGCCTACATCAGGCTCAAGCGCGGCGAGATCCCCGTCATCTTCGGCGACGACCATCGCCTCCGCCTCGATCGCGCACAGGTTCTCACCGAGGGTACGGACGTCGCGCTGTTCGCCAGCGGGATGTTGCTCGCCTCCGCACTCGCCGCGGAACGGCTGTTGCGCGCGCACGAGGTCTCGGTGTCCGTCGTCAACGTGCCGGTGACGAAGCCCCTGGACGTCGCGACCGTGCGAGGCGTCGCGGCCGAGGCACAGGTGGTGGTGACCGCCGAGAACCATTCGGTCATCGGCGGCCTCGGCTCCGCGGTGGCCGAGGCCTGTGCAGAGGCGGGGATCGGACGTCCGCTGCACCGGATCGGACTCCAGGACGTGTTCGCGGAGGGGGCACAGACGGCTGCGTACCTGTTCGAGAGGTACGGGCTGACGACACAGCATCTGGTGACGACGGTGTGGCAGGCCTTGCGCCGCGCGGATCCGGTACCGCGAGCCGCGACGATGACAAGCGAACCGGGCGAGTACGCACCGGTCTGACCGTCCCTCGAGGAGCGCATGATGGTCAAGAACTTCTCCGCGGCGACGCAGAGCACGCCGGTAGCGTCACCCGGTGCCACCATGGCGACCGACTGGGAGCAACGGGTCGACTTCACCCGGTTGCGCACCGAGCGTTTCGCGAAGGTTCGTGACGCGCTCGAACGTTCCGAGCTCGGCGCGTTGATCCTCTTCGACATGAACAACATCCGCTACGCCACCGCGACGCACATCGGAAACTGGGCGCGGGACAAGCTCTTCCGATGCGCCCTGGTGGTTCGCGGTCACGATCCGATCCTGTGGGACATCGGCTCGGCGGCCCGCACGCATCAGACCTTCGCGCCGTGGAACGACCGAGAGAACTGGCGGGCCGGCATATCGAGCTGGCGCGGCGCCATTCCCGAGGACGTCGGTGTCGAGCGGGGCAATGCGAAGCGGATCGCCGACATCCTGCGCGAGCACGGGGTGGCGGGCGAGCCGATCGGCGTCGACGTCGTGGAGATACCCGTGCTCAAGGCACTCGAGCGCGAGGGCCTGCACATCGAGGACGGCCACGGCCTCATGCAGGATGTCCGGGCGATCAAGACCGCTGACGAGATCGCCCTGCTCGACCACTCCGCCGCGTTGGTGGACGGCGCGTACGACGAGCTCTACCGGTACCTGCGCGCGGGCGTGCGGGAGAACGACTGCGTGGCCCTGGTCAACCACTACCTCTACGAGAACGGCTCCGAGGAGGTCGAGGCCGTCAACTCCATCTCGGGAGAACGCTGCAGCCCGCACCCGCATGTCTTCTCGGACCGGATGCTCCGACCAGGCGACACCGCGTACTTCGACATCATCCACTCCTTCAACGGCTACCGCACGTGCTACTACCGCACCTTGAACGTGGGCAGCGCCAACCGTCAGCAACGCGACGCCTACGGCCGGGCGCGGGAGTTCATGGACAACGCGATCGCGGAGATCCGGCCGGGCGCGACGTCCGCCGACGTCGTGCGGCACTTCCCCGCGGCGCAGGAGTTCGGCTTCGCGACCGAGGAGGAGGCGTTCGGCCTGCAGTACTGCCACGGCCTCGGCCTGTCCAACTGGGAGCGGCCGTTGATGAGCCGGTACCACTCCTTCGAGCACCCGGTGCGGCTCGAGGAAGGCATGGTGTTCGCGATCGAGACCTACTGGCCGACGCCGGACGGATCGGCGGCCGCCCGGATCGAGGAAGAGGTCGTCGTCACCCGACACGGCTGCGACCTGCTCACCCGCTTCCCGGCCGACCAGCTCTACGTGGCGGGCACGCGCATGTACACAGGAGCAGACCTACCCTCCCCGAACGGTCAGGGCTCCCGTTGATCACGTGAACGTGATCAGCGAGGACTTCACCTCATGCCGGGACGAGGTGAAGCCCATGTCGGTGAGGTGAAGCAGGACTGACCATCACGGCCTACGGCCGACGGGACGTCGCTCTCGCCGCGGCGGCCTGTCGGTGCCGCAGCCGGTGGGCCGAGGCGCGTGGGTCGTCCACGACCGGCGGGATGTCCGCATCGACGACGCGTGTTCCGCGTGGCCCCGCAGGGCCGAACACGTACCGCGGCTCGGGTACGAGACCGAGGAGCGCGAGGTACACCACCGCGGCGAGCCCGATCGTGACGAACAGGCTGATGTCGACGCCACCCGCGACGTTGCGCAACGGACCCTCGATCAGCGGCGGATAGTTCGCGAACAGCAACCCGCCGACGGCCGCCGGCACCCACGCCGCGATTCCCCGCCAGTTGACGCCGGCACGGAACCAGTACCGGCCGCCGATCCGCCCCTCGTTGAACACCTGCACGTCGGCCGGTGAGTAGTAGCCGCGGCGCACGATGTACCCGAGCGTCATGATGATCATCCAGGGGGTGGTGCAGATGACGATCGCGCCGACGAACGCGTTGACACTGTCGATCAGGTTGAAGACCAGCCGGCCGATGAGGATGAAGAGGAAGGCGAGCGCACCGATGAGCAGCGACGCCTGCACCCGGGTGAAGCGGGGGAACACCGACGAGAAGTCGAGACCGGTGCCGTAGAGCGACGTCACGCCGGTGGACATCCCACCGAGGAATGCCACGACCATGAGCAGCAGCGCGTACCACAACGGCGAGATCTGGATCAGAGCGAATACGTAGTCCTCCTCCCCCGCGACGAGGGTGGCGGTCGCGACGCCGAAGAAGAACGGCACGAGCGTTGCGAGCTGCGCGAGGAAGGTCGCTGCGAGCAGGCGGGAGGGCCTGGTCGCGGCGGGGATGTACCGGGTCCAGTCGCCGAGGAATGCACCGAAGGACACCGGGTTGCCCATCACGATGAGCGCCGAGAGCACGAAGGTCGGCCAGAACTCGCCGAGTGCGTACGCCTGCGGACCAGGATCGTAGCCGGCGTCGAAGCGCGACGCGTACGCCACGATGCCGACCAGCATCAGCACGGTGTTGCCGATGACGACGACCTTGTTGACCAGCAGCATGAACTGGTAGCCGTAGACCACCACGACGATCACGAGTGCGCCGAGCACCGCGTAGGCGAGTCCACGGGTCAGGTCGGAGTCGGGCACGTCGAAGAGTCGGGCTGCCGCGCCGACGAGTGCGTCGCCGCTGACCCACACCGAGATCGAGTAGAACGCGAGCGCGGTGAGCAGCGAGAGGAACGAGCCCACCACCCGACCGCGGACGCCGAGATGGGCGCCGGAGGAGACCGCGTTGTTCGTGCCGGTCGCCGGCCCGAACAGCCCCATCGGCATGAGGATCACGGCGCCCGCGACGACACCGACGACCGTCGCCGCTACGGCCTGCCACCACGACAGGCCGAGCAGTACGGGGAACGTCCCGAGGATGATGGTAGCGAAGGTGTTCGCGCCGCCGAACTGGATGCGGAACAGGTCGAACGGTCGTGCGGTGCGGTGCTCGTCGGGGATGGTGTCGATGCCGTGCTGCTCGATCTCGGTGGCCCTCGGTGAGCGTCGCTGCGCCGCGCCGTCGGCCCGCTCCGACCCGTTCATGCCGGTCTCCTCGGTTCAAGGACGCTGCCCCCGACGAGCGGTACCCTAGACGGATGTTTCGTGATAGGCAACATCTGTTTACCAGTACAGACAGAGGAGCAGTGATGCACGTCCGCCGGATCGTCGACCTGTCCGTCCCCGTCGGGCAGCACACTCAGGTCTATCCGGGCGATCCCGTCCCTCGGTTCACGACCCACTCGACGATCGCCGAGCACGGCTTCAACCTCCTGCGCGTCGAGATGGGATCACAGTCCGGCACCCATGCCGACGCGCCCTACCACTTCGAGGCCGACGCACCGACGATCGACCGAGTGCCGCTCGAACGGTTCGTCGGCACCGGCGTCGTCGCCGACGTACGTGGGGTACCCGCTCGCGCGCCGATCGGCTGGGACTCCCTCGCCCCGTACGCCGGCTCCCTCGGGCCTGACCACATCCTGTTGCTGCACACGGGCTGGTCGGCGCACTTCGGTAGCGCGCGCTACTTCGACCATCCCTACCTCGATGCCGACGCCTGCCGTCGCGTCCTCGAGCTCGGCGTCCGCACGATCGGGATCGACGCCATCAACATCGACGAGACACCGGACGCCGACCACCCCGGCTGCGGATACCCCGTGCACCATCTGCTCGCAGCTGCCCGCGGCATCATCATCGAGAACCTGCGCAACCTCGAGGCCGTCGACTTTCCCGACCCGCTGGTGTCCGCACTGCCGGTGGCGTTCGAGAACGCCGACGGCGCACCTGTCCGCGCGGTCGCCATGCAGTGGGGGGCGTAGCGTGCCGAGACGGTCGAACGGTCCGCCGGACGTGCGCATCGGTGGGCGGCTACGTGCGGCGCGGCGGGCCCGCGGGCTGACACTGGAGAAGGTCGCCGGCAAGACCGGAGTCACCAAGGGATTCCTCAGCCGGCTCGAGCGCGACGACGTCTCCCCGTCCGTCGCCTCGCTCGTCGCGGTCTGCAACGTGCTCGGGCTCCGCGTCGGTGACCTGTTCGAGCCCGCCGAGACGTCGCTGGTTCGGGCCGGCGAGGGACCGCCGATCAACTTCGGCGGTCGCGACGTCGCCGAGGTGCTCCTCACCCCCGGCACGCAGAGTCAGCTGCGCGTGATCCACTCGCTCATCGCACCCGGTGGCGGCAGCGGTGACGAGGAGTACTCCCTCGACTGCGACGCCGAGTTCGTCTATGTCATCGCGGGCGAGCTGGAACTCGTCCACGACGGACAGGCAGCCCGGCTGTCGACAGGCGATGCCTTCACCTTCCCCGGAAGAGCGCCGCACACCTGGCACAACCCGTCACCCGACGAGACCTGCAGCGTCCTCTGGGTTCTCTCACCCGCTCCATGAGGCGCGCGACGCGAGTCGGCTGACGCGCGACCGAAGGGTCGCCCGTCGCCAGCCGATTCTTGATTGATTCCAGAAAATGCGGCACACTTCGGAGGGTGCCAACGACCGCGGAGTTCGAGCGCAGGCTGCGCGCGGCTGCTCTGCGCGTGACGCGTCCTCGGCTCGCGGTGCTGTCCGCGGTGCACGACCATCCGCACGCCGACACGGACTCGATCATCGGCGTCGTGCGCACCGATCTCGGCGAGGTGTCCCACCAGGCCGTCTACGACGTGCTGCGCGCGCTGACTGCCGCGCGGCTGCTGCGGCGCATCCAGCCGCCCGGCTCCGTGGCGCGCTACGAGGCGCGGATCGGGGACAACCACCACCACGTCGTGTGCCGGTCGTGCGGTGCCATCGCCGATGTCGACTGCGCCGTTGGCGCCGCACCCTGCTTGACCGCATCCGCCGACCACGGTTTCGCGATCGACGAGGCCGAGGTCGTCTACCGGGGCCTGTGCCCCGACTGCACACCCACATCAGTTCCCGAGCACACACCCTGATCCCGGAAGGATTCCTGTGTCTGACAGCCCGGACGCCGTTGTTGGCGAGATGAACGAGGAGAGCGCAGGCGGATGCCCGGTCGCCGTCGGGCGCTTCAAGCACCCGACCGAGGGTGGGAGCAACCGTGAGTGGTGGCCGAACCAGCTCAACCTGAGGATCCTCAGGAAGCACCCCGCCGTGGCCGACCCCATGGACGACGACTTCGACTACGCCGCGGAGTTCCAGACCGTGGATCTCGACGCACTGGCGAGGGACGTCGACGAGGTGATGACGACCTCGCAGGACTGGTGGCCCGCCGACTTCGGCCACTACGGGCCGCTCTTCATCCGGATGGCGTGGCACAGCGCCGGCACGTACCGCATCGAGGACGGTCGTGGCGGCGCCGGCGCCGGCATGCAGCGCTTCGCGCCGTTGAACAGCTGGCCCGACAACGCGAGCCTCGACAAGGCGCGCAGGCTGCTCTGGCCGGTGAAGAAGAAGTACGGCCGCAAGATCTCGTGGGCCGACCTCATGGTCTTCGCGGGCAACCGCGCCCTGGAGACGATGGGCTTCAAGACCTTCGGCTTCGCCGGCGGTCGGGCGGACGTCTGGGAGCCCGACGAGGACGTCTACTGGGGTCCCGAGCGCACCTGGCTCGACGACGAGCGCTACACCGGCGACCGCGAGCTCGAGAACCCCCTGGCCGCCGTCCAGATGGGCCTCATCTACGTCAACCCGGAGGGCCCGAACGGCAACCCTGACCCACTCGCCGCGGCGCGGGACATCCGCGAGACGTTCCGGCGCATGGCGATGAACGACGAGGAGACCATCGCGCTGATCGCGGGCGGCCACTCGTTCGGCAAGACCCACGGTGCGGCCGACCCGGATCAGTACGTCGGCCCCGAGCCCGAGGGCGCCCCGCTCCAGGAGCAGGGCCTGGGCTGGAAGAACACCTTCGGCAGTGGCAAGGGCCGGGACGCGATCACCAGTGGCCTCGAGGTCACCTGGACGGCCACGCCGACGAAGTGGAGCAACAGCTTCTTCGGGAACCTGTTCGGCTACGAGTGGGAGCTGACCAGCAGCCCTGCCGGCGCCCACCAGTGGCAGCCGAAGGGCGGCGCCGGAGCCGGCACCGTGCCAGACCCCGAGGACGGCTCGCTGTCGCGCCCCCCGACGATGCTCACGACCGACCTCGCGCTGCGGTTCGACCCGATCTACGAGCCGATCTCGCGGCGCTTCTTCGAGAACCCCGACGCGTTCGCCGACGCGTTCGCCCGGGCGTGGTTCAAGCTCACCCACCGCGACATGGGCCCGATCCAGCGCTACCTCGGGCCGCTGGTCCCGCAGGAGACGCTGATCTGGCAGGATCCCGTCCCCGCTGTGGACCACGAGCTGATCGGGGCGGCGGAGATCGCCACCCTCAAGGAGCAGCTCCTCACCTCGGGGCTGTCCGTCTCCCAGCTCGTCTCGACCGCCTGGGCGTCCGCCTCGACGTTCCGTGGGAGCGACAAGCGCGGCGGGGCGAACGGGGCCCGCATCCGCCTCGAGCCCCAGCGGGGCTGGGAGGTCAACGACCCCGACGCGCTGGCGACAGCGCTGCGCACGCTGGAGGGGATCCAGGAGGCGTTCAACAGCTCCCAGACCGGCGGCACGCGGGTCTCGCTCGCCGACGTCATCGTGCTCGGTGGGTGCGCCGCCGTCGAGCAGGCCGCCAAGAACGCCGGCCACGATATCCAGGTGCCCTTCGCCCCGGGACGCACGGACGCGTCGCAGGAGCAGACCGACATCGAGTCCTTCGTCCCGCTCGAGCCGGCTGCGGACGGGTTCCGCAACTACCTCGGGAAGGGAAACCGGCTGCCGGCCGAGTACCTCCTGATCGACCGCGCGAACCTGCTGACCCTGAGCGCGCTCGAGATGACCGTCCTCGTGGGTGGCCTGCGTGTACTGGGCGCGAACCTCAAGCAGTCCCCGCTTGGCGTCCTCACCTCGACGCCCGAGTCGCTGACCAACGACTTCTTCGCGAACCTGCTCGACATGGGCACGGAGTGGAAGGCGACGTCCGAGGACGCGGAGACCTTCGAGGGCCACGACCGCGCCACGAGCACGGTCTCGTGGACCGGCAGCCGCGTCGACCTTCTCTTCGGCTCGAACTCCGAGCTACGCGCCGTCGCCGAGGTCTACGCGAGCGACGACTCACGGGAGAAGTTCGTGCGCGACTTCGTGGCCGCGTGGGACAAGGTCATGAACCTCGACCGGTTCGACCTCGCCTGACCGAGCACCCGGGTCCAGGTCGGCCGCACGCCGGCCGACCTGGGCGACTCCGGCGTGGTGGCTAGTGTCCGGTGATCGTACGACCGAGCGACCGTTGACCTGCCTGGGTGACGCTGAAGGCGAGGTCGATCGCCAAGGGTGCAGCGACCACCAGGGAGTGCATCGGCTGGGCCGGGCGGCTCTCCAGCCGGAGGACGTAGCAGCCCACCACCTTGCGCGGCCCCAGGACCCCCGGCTGGGCGTACCGGCCGAGCTTGATCACGCGGCCGATCGGGTTCTTGGTGACGTCGGTGATCGTGAACCCGAGTAGCTGGGTGTTGTCGGAGATGATCTCCCCGAGATCCTGACCGCCTGCCTCGAGCCCGAGTCTGACCTTGCCAAGCACGTTCTCCTGCTGGAGAACCCCGATCTCCCGGCCGGCGGCGTCGGTCATCGTGACCTTGCTCTTCCACACCTTCTTGTGCGCCAGCCGTGCCCAGGGCGCCCCGGACGGATCGACGAGCGCGATCCGGTCGGTGTTGGCATCGTTCATCAGCTCGCCGAAGGATGCCTCGGCCGGGTCCAGCTTGTCGACGAGCATCTCGTGGCACCGCCCGACGACCGTTCCGGCCGGGCTGAGGATGCTGTATCGGAACCCCTCGGCAAGATCCGTGACCCACTGGTAGACGATCAGCACCGGCTCGTCGAACAGCGTCCCGCCACCGGCACCGACCGGCTGGACCCCCGCTTCGGCGAGGATTCCCTGGATCTGCGCCTCCTGAAGGCGATCGTCCTCGACGACCGCGGACCGGGCAGGATCTCCCTGCGCGGCATGGGCCGTGGCCGGCGGCTGGGGAGGCATCGGATCGGTCGAGGTGGCACCGTTGCTGCCGACGTGCTCGGTCCAGCTCCGACCGTCCCAGTAGCGGTGCTGGTGACGTCGGATCGGGTCGGGATACCAGCCAGCTGGGTGCTCGGACATGCCCGCATCGTACCCGGCGGCGGCCGTCGCAAGCTGACGCGAGACGACGAGGAGGCTAGCGTGGAAGGTGCCAGGGGTTGTCGTCGCGCAGAGCCGGCGGCAGGGCGGCCTGGGGGACGTTCTGGAATGCGACCGGCCGGGTGAAGCGATTCAGGGCACGCGCCCCCACGCTCGTCGCACTCGGGACGCTCGTCGACGGCCACGGTCCGCCGTGGTGCATCGCGTCGATGCACGCGACCCCCGTCGGCGGGCCGTCGATGACGACCCGGCCCACCTGGCCCGCGAGCTGTGTCACCAGCGCAGGCGTGTCGGAGTCGTCGTCGCCCGCGCCGTACACCGAGCCGGCCAGCGACGGTTGCATGCGCCGCAGGACGGCCAGCGCGTCGTCCGTGCCGGTGTACTCCGCCAGCAGGGCGACGGGACCGAAGCACTCCTCGAGGAGACGGGAGCCCGCGATCAGCTCCGCCGGCGTCACCTGGAGCAGCGTCGGCCGGGCGGCGTACCCGTCGTCGAGGGTCTCGCCCTCCGCTGCCACGCGTCCGCCCGCGGCGCGCAGGGCGGCGACACCGTCGCGATAGGCCCGCGTGATTCCGTCCGACAGGAGCCACACGCCGGGAGCGCGGGTGGTGTGCGCGGCGATCGCCTCGACCGCGCCGCATCCGGCCGGCGCGAGCATCAGGCCGGGCTTGGTGCAGAACTGCCCGGCGCCCAGGGTGAACGACGCGACGAAGTCCCGGGCGATCTCGTCGATCCGCCCGCCCGCCGCCGGGGTGACGACCACCGGGTTGACGGTGCCCATCTCCGCGTAGACGGGAATCGGGACCGGACGCAGCCGGGCTCGCTCGACGAGCGCCATGCCGCCGGCCTGCGAGCCGGTGAACGCCACGGCCGCGATGTCGGGTGCGTCGACGAGCGCGCTGCCGGCATCGAACCCGACGACGAGGGCGAACACCCCATCGGGAGCACCGGCGGACGCGAACGCGCTCCGCGCGACCTCGGCCAGCCGCAGGCTGAGCCGCGGATGGGCGGGATGCGCCTTGACGACGACGGGACAGCCGGCAGCGACGGCCGAGCACGAGTCGTGGCCGAGCACACCGAACATGAACGGGAAGTTGCTCGCGCCGAACACCGCGACGGGCCCGACCGGCAGGTCGGCACGGCGCAGGTCGAGTGGTGGAGGTCCGGCGACCGTCTCGATGCACGCATGCATCCACCCACCGCTCTCCCCTACCGCGGCGTAGTAGCGCATGTTCGACACAGTGCGTCCGAGCTCGTTGAGGAGCCGCGGCGTGCCGAGCGCCGTCTCCTCGTCGGCCACTGCCACGAGCTCGTCCGCATGCGCCTCGACGGCGTCGGCCACCGCCTCCAGCCAGCCGCGACGTCGCGCCGGCGTCGCCATGCTCACCTGCGCGAACGCGGACGCCGCCGCGCGTACGAGGCTCGCCACCTCGTCTGCACCGGAGTGCGGCGGACCGTCGACGGCGTCGCCGGTCCGCGGGTCGTGGCTCAGGTCGAGCATCATGTCGGCTCCGCTCGGTCGGCCGGGCATCAGTCGGAGCCCGTGAGTTGAGGCAACGCCCTGACGAGGGCGTGATCCTCGTCGATCCTACCGATCTTCGCCGAACCGCCAGGCGTCCCGATCCCGGCGAAGAACTCGGCGTTGATCCGCGTGTACGTACTCCACTGGTCGGGGACGTCATCCTCGTAGTAGATCGCCTCGACGGGGCACACGGGCTCGCATGCCCCGCAGTCGATGCACTCATCCGGCTGGATGTAGAGCATTCGGCCGCCCTCGTAGATGCAGTCGACGGGACACTCGTCGATGCATGCCCTGTCGAGCAGGTCCACGCACGGCTGTGCGACGACGTACATCATGCCTTCGCCTCCTGGTGTTCGGCAGAGGAAACAGCGGAAGAAGAGTCGGACGGCCTACGGCGTCGCGTCGTCCGAGACGTCGAGCATGAGCTGACGGTCCGCGACGCGCACGCGTTCACGGGCCTGGGCTCGGCCGAGCTCCCTCTCGTACGCATCGAGGCGCAGCCATCCGGGCCAGGTGGTGAACCTGACACCACGCCGGGCCAGGGCCAGTCGCAGATGTTCCCTGGCCTGGTACGGGGGCGGCACGAGACGTGGGGCGTCCTCCAGGATGCTCGCGACGGTCTCGGCCGCGTCGGACTTGTTGGTGCCGATCACGCCGGTCGGCCCGCGCTTCGCCCAACCGACGACGTAGTCGCCCGGCACCGGCCTACCGGTCTCGTCGAGCACACGACCGCGCGCATGGGGCACCGTCGAGGTCACCGGATCGAACTGCACGTCGGGCAGCGGATGCGCACGGTACCCGACCGCACGGAGTACCAGACCCGCCTCCACCGACTCGCGCTCGCCCGTTCCCACGACGCGACCGTCGTCGCCCGGCTCGTTGCGCTCGACGACGAGACCGGCCACCGCCTGCGCACCGAGGATGCGCACCGGGCTGCGCAGGAACCGAAGGTGGACCCGCCGCGGCCGACCCTCGGGCGTGCGGCTCGACCAGTCCCGCAGCATCTCGACGTTCTGCCGAACCTGGCGGCTCGCGGCCATCCTCGCCTCGCCGTCGGCGTCGACGACGAGCTCGTCGGGGCGGACGAGGACGTCGGCGTTGACGAGCTTGCCCATCTCGCGCAGCTCGATGGGGGTGTACTTCGCGTGGGCGGCGCCACGACGGGCAAAGACGTGGATGTCGGTGACCTCGCTGGTGCGCAACGCGCGAAGCACCCGGTCGGGGACGTCGGTGGTGGCGATCTCCGGGTAGCCCTTGGCGAGCATCCTCGCCACGTCGAGTGCCACGTTGCCCGCGCCGACGACCGCCACCTGCCCGATATGCAGGTCGAAGTCGCGGTCGGCTGTGTCGGGATGACCGCAGTACCAGTCGACGAACTCCCGGGCGCTGCAACTGCCGGCCAGGTCCTCCCCCGGGATGTCGAGCGTGCGATCGGCCTGTGTGCCCGTCGCGTAGACCACGGTGTGGTAGTGGTCGCGCAGATCACGATGGGTCAGGTCACGACCGAATGCCACGTTGCCGAAGAAGCCCACGTCGTTGGAGTCGTGGAACGACTCCCGCAGCACGCGAATCACGGTGCGCATCTTCGGATGGTCGGGCGCGACTCCGTACCTCACCAGCCCGTACGGCGCGGGCAGGCGGTCGAACACGTCGATGCTGACCGTCGTGGACGACTCCAGCAGTGACCGCACAGCGTAGAGTCCCGACGGCCCCGATCCGACGATGGCGACTCTCATCGCGGCACTCCCCGCACCACCGGCCAGACGTCGTCGATGAAGCTACTGACCGTGGACGCCAGCGTATCGCCCTCGGCCGCCAGCGGGCGGATCGTGACCTTGGCGACCTCCGGGCTCAGCAGGCTGTGCAACTGCTCCACCACCGTCGCCGCCGATCCCACCAGCCCGGTGGCACGGACGTCCTCGGCGGAGAGCCCGCTGGCGACCGCGTCGACGTCGCCGGCCTCGGCCGCTCGGCAGGTGTCCTCCGTCGGCGTGACACCCAACCCCTCGAGATAGCTCCACCTCGGGTACGTGGTGCACAACCGCGCGGCGAACCTGCGGCGCATGACCTCGAGTGCCCTGTCCTCGTCGTCACCGATGCAGGTCTCCAGGCGGAGGTGGACGGCGACGGATCCCGGCTTCCTGCCGGCGACGCGCTCGCCGTCCCGAAGAGACTCGATCGCGGTGTCGATGGCGGGACGCCTGGCCAGGTTGGCGAGCAGCACTCCGTCGGCGAGCTTCCCCGACAGGCGCAGCACCTGCGCGCTGTGCGTGGCGACGAAGACAGGGACGTCGCGCCGCAGTGGTGTGAAGCCCAGGCCGGTCCCCTGGAGCCGGTAGAGCTCCCCCGTGTAGTCGACGGGTGAGCCCTCGAACATCGCCCTGATCAGCTCGATGGCCTCGCGTAACGCGCGGACCGGACGGTCCTTGCGCACCCCCATCTCCGCGAGGCCGCTCCCGCCCGTCCCGAGGCCGATCTGCACGCGGCCCTGGCTGAGCTCGTCGAGGGTGGCCATCGCCATCGCGACGACAGCGGGATGCCTGCTGTACGGATCGCTGACGCCCGGCCCGAGCAGGAGGCGACGACTGTGTCGCGCGGCGAGCGCGAGTCCCATGTAGCACTCGTGCTGGAAGCGGATGTCGGTGTACCACAGCTCCGAGTAGCCGCTGTCGTCGGCGAGCTCGACCAGCTCGATGAGCTCCTTCGCCGGACCCGTCGACCAGAGCAGCAGGCCGGGTGCCGCCGCCGGCGGCCTATCGTGCACGGTCGGGGAGGACGTCGAACGAGCCCAGCGGATCGCGGTCGTGGAGCAACGGACGGACACGGGCCTTCAGCATGTCGTGCGCCGGGCTGGAGGCGTAGGCCTCGGCGTGCTCCCGGCTCAGCCAGTGGTTCACCACGAAGAACGACGAACCCGACGGCAGCTGGCGCAACCGGTCGCTGGAGACGAAGCCGCTGCATCGGTTCATCTCGGGATGGACGGCCAGCCGCATCAGCTGCAGGTACTCGTCGACCGTGTCCTCGCGAACGTGGTGGGTGCCGATCGTCAGATGGAGCGGCAACCGGTTCTGGCCGCGGAGACCACCGAGTGGCAGATCGGCGCGCAGGCAACGCATGACCTTGCCGTCGGCGACCGACGTCTCCGCGAGGAACCCGTCCCACGCGTCCTGCGCGTCCTGACCGGGTGAGCAGGCGCCGAGGACGAGGGCAGCCGGGGTGGCGTCCGAGTCGCAGTTGACCCCTTGCCTGATGCCGAGGAGACCGTTGGACGGCAACGCGGGGACCTTCTCCGCTGTGCTGCCCGTCTGCAGCACCATGACCACGTCGCCCGAGTCGACGCCAGGGATCACCTCGGAGTCCTGGCGCGGCGGACGGTCGGAGTTGAGCAGCGCGCCGCGCCCCCAGTTCTCCCGCGTCCTCTCCTCGAGGAGCACGTGGACGCCGTCCGCGTCGACCTGACACGTACGTGCCACCGTCTCCGTGATGCCCTGGACGAGCTCACGCTTCTTCTCGATGGGTCGTCCCTCGAAGAACTCGACATGGACGATGGGCATGGAATCCTCCTGGTGCTCGGGAACCTTCGACGTCACCGAACGCGCTGCGGCGCGCGGCGCATCGCTTCGAGCACGCGCGCGGGCGTCGCCGGCATCTCGAAGACGCGGGCTCCGATCGCGTGCGCGATGCCGTTGGCGACCGCGGCCATGCCGCAGGCCGCGGTGATCTCCGCGGATCCCTTCGCGCCGACCGGGCGCGGGTGGCCAAGGAGGAGGACACCAGGAAGGCGCTCGCCGCGGGTGAGCTCGGGCTCGACAGGTACGGCCTCCGCGCCGTCCTGGCCGGTCTCGGGGTGGAGTACGTCCGGGCCGACGATGCGACGAGCTGACCGACCCGACAACCGTTGCAGATGGTTCGCGATTCTTAGCGACAATCCTGTTGGAGACCGTGCCGGTCTGTCTTCGTTACGGCATCGGAGTCACGCCGTACTTCCCGCTCGCGCACGGCCTGCTCGCCGGCGGATGACCACCGAGGACACGACCGCACTGGACGAGATCGCGCGGCCGCGGAAGTACGTGCCACTCGGCAGCCGTACCGGACACCTGCGCTAGAGAGAGGGACACAACGATGCCCGAGACCCTGCGGATGGCGGTAGGCAGCTACCCGCACACCGAGGCGTTGCAGGACGGTCGGGTGCGACTGGCCGGGCTGTCCATCGAGCATGTCGTCCCCGAGCCGGCGCACCGGGCGTTCCGGCCGATGGCCAACGCCCTCGCGTACGACGTCGCCGAGATGGCCATCGTCACGTACCTGCTCGCGAAGGACCTGGGCCGGCCGCTCGTGCTCCTCCCCATCGTGTTGATGCGGCAGCCCGAGCTGCCGCTGCTGGTGTGTCCCGTCGACTCCGACCTGCACACCGCGCAGGACCTCGCCGGGCGCACGGTCGGCGTGCGCGCGTACACCCAGACGACGGCCACCTGGGTACGCGGGATCCTGCAGGACACCGCGGGCCTCGACCCGGACACAGTGCGCTGGCGGACGTTCGACCCCGCCCATCTCGACGAGTTCACCGATCCCGCGACGGTCACCAGGATGCCGGCAGGAACCGACCTGCTCGGCAGTCTCCGTACCGGCGAGCTGGACGCGGCGATCGTCGCGTGGGACGCGCGGAACGCACCGGGGCTCCGGCCCGTGCTCGACGCCCCGATGGCCATGGAGACGCAGTGGATCGCCCGCTCGGGCGTGACTCCGGTGAACCACCTCGTGTGCGTGAAGGCCGAGCTGTTGCGGGACATACCGTCGCTGGGGAACCGGCTCGTCGGGATCTTCGCCGAGGCCAAGAGCGCAGCCGGCAGCTCGCCCGACTCCGGGCAGGACGCGGGACCTTCAGGCATCGACGAGATCCGCCCCGCCCTCGACACGATTGCGGAGTACGCGCACCGCCAGGGGATTACGAGGAGGCGGTTCACCGTGGACGAGCTCTTCGAACATCAGGACGACAAAGAATAGTTGAAGGGGTCATCGACGGCCTCGATGCATGACCTTCCTCACCGTCCGCTCCGTTGAGCTTCATTCGAAAATACGGCGGCGACCAGGCACCCCGTGAGCGGCACCCTCACCGTGTCCAGGCACGGTGAGGGTGCCCCTGACGGGTCCTGGCACGACCCCCGCGGTCGTGCCGCGATGCGCAGCGGTGCCTCACCTCAAACGGACGTGACCGGTTCCCCGCGGGGGACCCCAGCCGGGTGGTCACCTTTCACCAGTAGGGGATGGCCCGCCAGGGTCCTCCAGTGGTTCACGTGATCAACGTGGACTGCACCTCGTGCCGGGACGAGGTGAAGTCCACGTCGGTGAGGTGAAGCTCCGCCGACGACTCTCGGAGTGCACCCGTGAACGGCACCCTCACCGTGCCCCGACGCGGTGAGGGTGCCCCTCACGGGTTGCGGCCGCGAGGTGACCGGCACAGATGCCGGTCGCGTGCCTGTGCCGGTCATGGAGCATGGGGGGCAGTGTCGGCGGCGGGGAGCGGTGGGACGACGGCGGCGGCGACGGCCACGCCGGCGATGACGATGACGATGGCGAGTCCGGTGACCGTTCCGGCGTCGCCGGTTGCCTGCCAGGCGAGTACGGCGAGGGCGGGGCCGAGCGCGAAACCTGCGGTACGGGCGAGGCCGGCGAGCGAACCGATGCTGCCGGCGAGGTTCGGGGGTGCGGCAGACATCAACATTGCACCATTGGGCCCGAGGATCAGACCGGAACCGGCACCGACCAGGACCAGTGTCACGAACACCCTCACCAGGTCGGCCGTGTCACCACCGCGCGTGGCGCCGACCACGGTGGCGAACAGGGCGCCGGCACCGGCGACGAGCGTGAGCGTCCCCGCCAGCTGGATGCGCCAGGGACCCCACCTGTCGGCGAGCATGCCGCCGCCGGGAGCCAGCAACGCCATCGTCGCGGGCGGCACGAGCAGCAGCATCCCCGCCACCGCGGCCGAGTGGTGCCACGAGCGCTGGAGCAGGAACGGCAACAGTGCGTTGTACGCCCCGGTCACGGTGGTGCCCGCGAGCAGTACGGCGAGGGTCGGCGCGACCGCGCGTCCGCGCGCCATCTCGGCCACCCCGCGCAGCCACTGCGCGGGCCTGCCGCCACCACCGCGGATCCGCGGCACGGCGCGTGCACCGAGCACGGCGGCCAGGAGACACACCGGGAGGTTGACGAGGAACGCAGCGCGCCAGCCGTACGCGGAGACGAGCAGCCCACCGACGCCCGGGCCCGCCACGCTGCCCAAGGGACCGAGCATCGCGACCAGGCCCTGCGCCCTGCCGCGGTGCTCGGGCCGGACCACGGCCGCGACGACCGCGAAGCTCAACGCGCCCACCGTCGCTCCGAACAACCCCTGCACGGCGCGGGCGGCGAGCACGAGGCCCAGCGAGCCCGCCACCGCGACCAGAGCGCTACTGCCACCGAAGCCGGCGACCGCGACGAGGAACGCCCGGCGCCGGCCCGTCCTGTCGACCCAGCCACCGGCCGGCAGCATGAACGCGATCACCGGCACCAGGTACGCCAGCACGGCGAGCTGAGCCAGACCCGGCCCGACACCGAGGTCGGTGCTGAGGTCCGGCAACGCGACGGCGACGACAGTCATGTCCAGGCCGGTCATGAACACCATCACCGCGACCGCGACGACGGCCGACCACCGTGTACGGTCCGGCACGGGCGGCCGACCACCGACGTCGCGTTCCCTCCCCTTCTCCACCGAGGTCATGTCCACGCCTCGACCAGCTCGTGCGCCTGCTCAGGGTTCAACCGCGGGTCGCACAACGTCGTGTACCGGCGCTGCACCATCTCCTCACCGCTGACCTTCCCGCCGACGCACTCCGTGACATCGTCGGCTGCCACCTCGAGGTGCAGGCCGGCCGGGTGCACACCGGACCGCTCGAGGATCGCCCGGCATGCCAGCACCTCGTCGACCAGGTCCGACAGGTGCCGGGTCTTCACACCGTCCCCGGTGCGCACGGTGTTCCCGTGCATCGGGTCGCTCAGCCACACCGCCGGGTGGCCGGCGCGGCGTACCGCCGTCACGAGCGGGGGCAACGTCTCCGCGATGTGGGCGACACCCATCCGCGCGATCAGGACGAGTCGGCCGGGCACCCGGTCCGGGTCGAGCAGCTCGCACAGGCGGAGCAGGTCGGTCACCTGCGTGCTCGGACCGAGCTTGCAGCCCACCGGGTTGTCCATCGCGGACAGCAGTCGCACGTGGGCCGAGTTCGGCTGTCTGGTGCGCTCCCCGATCCAGGGGAGGTGGGTCGAGCCGAGGAAGCTGCCGCCACCGGGTCCGGTACGGATCGCGCTTCCCTCGTAGTCGATGACGAGCGCCTCGTGGCTCGCCCACGGACCGCTGCCGATCCCGGCGGTCGCCACAGCCGTGCCGGCGGTACGCCGCAGCCGGTCCTCGCGCAGCATCCGCAGCACGCGTGCACTCGCCTGGTACCCGAGCAGCATGCGGCTGGGATCGTGCTCGCGCGCGGCACGGGTGGGCACATCGGAGTTCACCAGGTGACCGCGGAACACCGGCAACTCGCGTCCGTCGTGCCACTCCACGGGTTGTGACCGCGGCTTCGCGAACTGACCGCCGATCCGCCCGATCCGGACGACCGGAGCCTCCGCGCCCGCGGCGAGCCGGTCAGCCAGACCGTTCAGGACGGCGAGCTTCGCAGCGGTGTGGTCGGACATGCATTCCGCGAGGCTCTCCGCGCAGTCGCCGGCCTGCAGCAGGAGTGCCCGGCCGGCCGCGACCGTCGCGAGGTTCCGCCGCAGCGTGTCCAGCTCCGCCACGGTCACCAGGGATGGCGCCGCCGCGAGCGCCTCCCTGGTACGCAGGTACTCGGCGTGATAGCGCCAGTGCGGTTGCTGTTCCGCCGGCAGTCCTTCCCACGCGGCCGGTCCGGCGACCGACCGCGGCAGAGTCCGTTCCTGCATCACAGACATGCGGGCACTCCTTCTGCTCTGACTTTGGCGACCGTTGTTGCCGTGGATTCGTACGCGTCATCCCGATCGCTGCAGCGGCAGGTGCCCGCGCCGACCGGTGAGCGTGGACGCGAGCAGCTCCGCAAGGATCGCCACACCGTGCTGGGTGAGCAGCGACTCCGGATGGAACTGCGTCGACGCGAAACCCGGACCCCGCAGCGCGTGCACCTCTCTCGTGCGCGGATCTCGGCACACGCGGATCGGGCCGGGGATGTCCGGCCGATGAAGCACGTCGCTCTCCGACAAGGCCACGTACGTGTTGTAGAAGCCCACCCGCTCACGCCGGCCGAACAGCTCGATGTCGAGCTGCACGCCCTGGTTCGGCACCGGCTTGCGTACCAGATCCAGTCCCAGAGCGGACGCGAGCACCTGGTGGGAGAGACACACACAGAGCAACGGGATGTCCTGGCGCTTGGCGCACCCGATCACCCGCCACAGCGCATCGACGCGGCTGTCGTCGCGGTCCCGCGGATCTCCTGGTCCAGGGCCGGCGACCACGAGGTCGTACGACTCCATGACACCGTCGACGAGTGCCTCGCCGCATGGCCGGATCGTCACGGCCGTCCCCAGTGAGCGCAGCTGCTGCCCGAGCATCGCGGTGAAGGTGTCCTCTGCGTCGAGCACGAGCACCCGCCGCCCGGCGAGGTACGGATCCGGCCGATCTCGTTCGTCCTCGGGATCGAACCAGTACCGGGAGAGCGTCGCGTTGCGTCGCCGCAGCGCGGCGTCGACCCGTTCGTCGCCGGGCAACCCGCGTGCACTCGACCAGTTGGCCCCGGCAGGTCGTGTGGTCGCGATGGTCCCGCCCGCGGTGACGCCGGCCGCCGCGAGCAGTCCGGCGACCTTCGCCTCGGTCTCGGCCACCTCGGCATCGGGGTCGGAGTCGCGCACCAGCGTGGCACCGACGCCGACCTCGATCCCACCGGTCTGGTCGATGTCCGCGGTCCTGATGAGGATCGCGGAATCCATGAGGCGCCGGCCGGACCCGTCCCGTCCGACGAGGGCGATAACGCCGCTGTAGTACCCACGCCCGACACGTTCGCGACGCGCGATCACTCGACAGGCGTTCTCCACGGGACTGCCCGTCACCGTCGGCGCCAGCAGGGTGCGGCGCAGCACCTCGCGGACATCGAGACTGCTGCGCCCGCGTAGCAGGTACTCCGTGTGCGCGAGCCGCGCCATCTCCTTGAGGTACGGACCGAGCACCTGCCCACCCACCTCGCAGATGCCCGCCATCATCTTCAGCTCCTCGTCGACGACCATGACGAGCTCGCCGGCCTCCTTGCGGTCGGCGAGGAACGCGAGCGTTCCCGTCAGGTCCGGGCCCGTCACCGGGTAGCGGTACGTCCCGCTTATCGGGTTCATCACGACCTCGCCGGCCCGCACGCTGACCTGACGCTCCGGTGTGGCGCCGACGAAGGTCCGGGTTCCGGTGTGCACCAGGAACGTCCAGTACGCCCCCACCTCGCCGGCCAGCAACTCGCGGAACAGGGCGAGCGCGGCGCGGTGCGAGTCGCCGGGCATCCGGCCACGGAACGTCCGCTTCACCACGAAGTTCGATCCCGCCCCGGTGCCGATCTCTTCGGCGAGCACCGCGCGAACCAGCCGGGTGTACGACTCGTCGTCACCCTCGAAGCCCGCGTCGGCGAGCTCGACCGGCCCTACGGGCAGCCACTCGAGGATGTCGTCCAGCGGCACGGTGGACTGCCGCGACACCGTCATCGCCAGGATCGGTTCCTGGTCGTCGCGACAGACGTAGCCGCGTTCGACCACCTGACGGTACGGAACGAGGGCGAGCACCTCGTGCCGTGGGACCGTGTCGCTGCTGTCGCCGCCGGTGACGGCGTCGTCCGGCACCGGCAGATCCGCCAGCCGGTGCACCGCCGAGACGTCGCCGACGAGCAGCTCCACCCTGGCCGGATCCGCCGACTCCGGCCGGTACAGCAGCGCGAACGGCGGAGGCGTGGGCCCTACCAGCCGAGCGAGCTCGTCTGCCATGTCGGTCTCAGCGCGTCGATCCGTGTGCTGCACGGCGCCTCCGTCCGGGTCGGACCTGACCAGCGTCTGGGCTGGAACGGCCTGGTGACTCCGGAATCAGCATCGGCGCCTGGCAGGCGGCACGGCATCACGTCTTCGCGCGATCAATCCGGCTCTTCACAGTTGAAGGGTGTACGGCGGGTCGGCGCGTCGGTGGCAGGGTCGGGGTCGAGGTCTTCCGGTGAGGAGGGTTCCTACTCCGCTTCCCGCGTCACAAGGGGCGCAGGTGCTCGATCGTGACGCGGTGCCGCTCGGTCAACCGCTGGGCGATCAACGAGCGGTGGCAGGCCTCCGGGTCGCGCTCGACACAGAGCAGCGCTGCGGTCCCACTACTCGACAGCGCCGAGACGATCGGCGTGAGGTCGGCGCGGTCGAGGATCTCGGTGGTGTAGCGGCGGGTGTACTCGGCGGCGAGCTCGCGGCGCGAGCGCTTGCCGACCCCGCGGCGGTCATCCTCGGCGTACTGGAGCTGACGTAGCTCGGTGGTCGGGGCGAGGTCAGGGTGGTGCTCGTAGGCGATGCGGGCATGGGCGAGGGCCGCCTGCAGCCGGCGCGAGTTCGCCCAGGCGTACTCAGGTCCGCGGACGCCGCGGCGCTGGCGTACGTCGAGCAGCAGGCGAACGTTCGCCTGCTGCAGTCGTTGCAGGAAGGACTCGACGTCGAAGCCATAGACGCCGACTGTCGCCATCCTGAGCATCGGAAATCACCCGCCTGCCTCCTACTCGTGCCGGTCCATGGTGGCCCCGGGCAATGACGCTAGGAGCGTGGGTCCGTATTGGCGAATCCGCCGCGCCGCGGCGCTGATGGGGCTGCTGGGCGGTTAGCGTGGCGGGCCGTGTGCCGGCATGAGTGAGGTGGTCGTGCTCGTCGTTGATGCTCAGCGATCAGCGATCA